>NZ_CAXCAM010000024.1:0-49810 GCF_963980585.1 uncultured Ilumatobacter sp. | reverse complement strand
CACACCAAGGGCTCGGGTGCCGAGAAGCTGGCGAACTACTTCGTCGGCCAGATCGTCGGGACGATGAACCAGTCGAAGACCTCCGGTCAGGTGGTCATTGAGATGATCGAAGAGTTCATCGAGTCAGTCGAATCCTTGGCGCGTCAGCTCGAAGTCTGACCACCAGCATCAACGCTCCCCAACATCTACGGTCAACGTATGACCCTGCGCGAAGGTGATCTCCTCCCGAGTCTCGACCTCGTGTCTGCATCGGGATCCTGGAACACCAGCGATCATCGTGTGCGGGGCGTTCCCCTCGTGCTGATCCTGCACCGTCACCTGAATTGACTGCCGTGTCAGGAACACGTCCTCGCCGTGCGCGAGCGACTCGATGAATTCGGAGACGCTGAGATCGCGGTCGTGACCTTCACCGATCCAGCACGACTGCCCTCGTACGTCGAACACCTTGGTGTGCCGTTCCCGGTCGTGTCCGATGTTGATCGGCTGCTGTATCAGGCGCTCGGCGTCGAGCGAGGCACCCGTCGTCAGGTGTGGTCGCTCGGCACACTCAGAATGTACGGATCACTGCTGCGCTCGGGGCGAAGGCTTCGTCGCACTCACGAAGACACCCAACAGCTCGGCGCCGACGTCGTCGTTGCGCCAGATGGCACGATTGCCAAGCTCATCCTCCCGGCGACGCCCGATGCACGTCCGGGCGTTGACGAGTTACTCACAGCGCTCCGCGACGCGTAGCCAGCTCGCTGCAGCGTGACTGACGCTGTTCAGCGGCCAAGACCAGACGGCAACAATGTTGCGACAACCGCGCCGTCACTGAAAACGGTGATGTCGCCATCCTCGGACACCTTGAGCACCACCAGCGCCTGATTGGACAGCGACTTCGCCGCGGCGGTGCGAGCCCCTTCATGCTGGCTGTCTGAACTTGCGATAATTGCCCCGTAGGTCAAGAGCCGGCCATCTCGATCGAGCACCGTCGCTCCATCAAGCTCGGCAAGCCGCGCCAACGTCTGCGTATCGAGGTCTCCCGCATCGATGAGGTGATGCAACTTGGTCTCGGGTCGGAGATCGTCGTCATCGTCAAGATCATTACGACGATCGAATCGATCCTTCGCGGCAACGACCTCATCAAGGGCAGTCGCGTCATCGACGATCGCAAAGATCGCCCCACCGGTCTTGACCGATACGAGCATGGCAGCGCCGACGATCAACTCGACCGCCGCGCCTCCACCGATCTTGGTGCCGATCGCCCGAGCGAGCCAGAGGGGGAAGGCCGTCCAGTGTGCGCCGCGTCGAATGACGAGCGGTTGACCGTCGACGAACGTCCAGATGCTGCGGTCCTCGCGCAGGAAGAAACCGATCCCGCCCAACTGCCGAGTGGCCAACGCAACGAGCGAGCCACTGTCGACGAATTCACGCTCGACGGGCAGGAGCGGCGCGCTGCTCGGGTGCAGCCGGTCGAGCCGGTGCGCCTGCAATTCCGTGCGGGCCCGACCCGCGCGGTCGACAATCAACACGGAACGTTGTCCATCGAACAACAGTGGGCTGCGCTTGGCGTCGCGCAGCCCTGACGGGTACGGCACGCGCAGTCGAGGCTCGTGAGCAATCGCGTCGGTGATCACGACACCGTGGGTCAGGTTGTGCGCCTCGACACGCGTGCCGCTCAACTCGATGAGGTACTCAAGCGTGTCAGCCAACAGTGTCGGGCTCGCACACGGAACAGTCGTGTTGCTGACGCTGTCGTCGTGTCCTTCGTTGGTTGAAGTCTGGGCTGCAACCTGGTGATGGGTGAGGAGTTCGACGATGACCGTGTCGCGCAGGGCACGTTCAAACGCCGGACTCAGCGGCACGCCTCCAGCAGACGCGAATCGGGCCCCAGCAGACAATGCCGCGCCGGGAAGCGCGAGCAACGCGTCGGGCACCGACTCGACCTCCGACGTCGACCGGGCGCCGAAGCCCACCGCCAGCGTGGTGATCCAACCGGGAACAATTTCTGCGGACGCCGACGCGACCACCGTGTCAGGCGACTCGTCAAGCCGAAACGCCGGGTCGGCGCCGACCGGCGTGTGGACGAGTTCGACAACCGAATTGCTGAGCAACTCACCAACGAACGCGCGCAGGCTCTCACCGATCGGGTCGTGCGGTGCAGCGGTCACCATTGCCTCAGTGTCGCACGGACTTCACCCAGACACGACCGGGAGCGTGAAGCCGACGTCGGCACCGCTGCGATCAGATTCTGCAGCCCACACCTCACCACCATGGTGATCAACGATCTTCGCGACGATTGCCAAGCCGAGACCCGATCCCGGCATGCTGCGCGTGGTCTCAGCGCGATGAAACCGATCGAAGACTCGCTCTCGATCGGCTGCGGCGATGCCAGGCCCACCATCGCGCACAGCGACGAAGCCGTCGCGGACCACGACCTCGATCGGCTCGTCGGGCGGGCTGAACTTGTGGGCGTTGCCGATGAGATTCGTCACAGCCCGTTCGAGCATTGCTTCGTTGCCATTCACCGTGACCGCTTCGACCGTGACCGCGATGGGTCGGTCAGTGCGCTGCCCCCAGCGCGCCACCGCCCGAGTGACGATCTCATCGAGGCGAACCAGTTCGAGCGGGGCCTCGCGATCATCGCTGTCGGTCGCCAGATCGATCAGCTCATCGAAAAGTGACCCCAGTTCGGCGACCTCGGACGCGATCGCGTCGAGGACTGCGGCACGGTCCTCGGCGGAAATCTCAGCTGTCGATCGCTCGATCCGATCGAGCATCTCGACGTTGACTCGCAAGCTGGTCAGCGGCGTCCGGAGCTCATGGCTCGCATCCTGCACGAGCCGCTGCTGTTGCTCACGGCTTGTTTCGAGCGCCTCGAGCATCGTGCGCATGCTCGCGGCGAGCGTGCCGATCTCGTCACTTCGCTCGACCGGCACATCGACCGAGAAGTCGCCGGTGTCGGCAACCGTCGCGGCCACGTCAGCAAGCCGACGCAACGGTCTGGTCGTCCGACGCGCCAGGCCCCACCCGATCAGTGATGCTGCGGCCGTCGCGACGAGCGCAATCACGCCGAAACGCGACAACAGGCTCTGCAACAGATCATCGTCCTCCGCCGTCGAACGGGCCACTTGAATGGCGCCACCCCCGGGAAGCGCCTGGGTGTACATCCGGTACGACTCACCTTCGATGGTGATGTCTTCGAACACTCCCGACGCGCGGCGATTCCCATTCGGCTTGAGGTCGATCATGCGCTGCGCGGCGTCGGTGATCGGCAGCTCACCGCCACTCGTCCCATTCACCTCGCCTTGACGGGTGGTCGTCTGCACAATTGCATCAGGATCAAACGGCAAATCCGGACCACCGTTGTCGCGCCGTCCGCCGCGGCCAACGGGCGACTCGCGATTTCCATCAGCCACATCGGCGGCGCGTTCTTCGAGGAACTCGTCAGTCGAGGCGGCGACCTCGGAGCTGGTGGCCCGATACGACGATGCACCGACCACTGCGCTGACCGAGAGGGCAACCAGACCGAAGAGGAGAACGAGACGCGAGCGCAGTGTCACGAGGAATCGCCGGCACGCACGACGTAGCCAATGCCGCGCACCGTGTGCACCAGTCGCGCGCGGTCGCCGGCTTCGAGCTTGCGACGCAGGTACCCGATGTGAACGTCAAGCGACTTGGAGTTCGTCTCGAAGTCGTAGCCCCAGATCGTTTCGTAGAGCTGGCTGCGCGACATCACGATCTCGGCGTTGGTGATCAGCGTGTGCAGGATGTCGAATTCTGTGCGAGTGAGCTCGATCGTGTCGCCGTCGCGAGTGACCAGTCGCTTGGCGGGGTCAACCAGCAGGTCGCCGCACGTCAGCGTGACCGAGTCGCTGTGATCGGTGCGGCGCAACAGCGCGCGAACTCGGGCGAGTAGTTCGTCGAGTTCGAACGGCTTTGCCAGATAGTCGTCCGCGCCGGCGTCAAGACCGGCGACACGATCGGGGGTCTCCTGACGAGCGGTGAGCATCAGGATCGGGGTCCGGTTGCCACGATCGCGCAGCTTGCGCACGACGCTCAGCCCGTCCACGAAGGGCATCATCACGTCAAGCAATGCTGCATCCGGCGCATGCTGGTCGAACGCTTCGAGGGCAGCCGCCCCATCTTTGGCCAGCACGGTCTCGTAACCCTCGAAACGGAGGATGCGATCGAGTGCTTCGCGAATCTGCTGGTCGTCTTCGGCGATCAAGATGGTGGACATGGACTGCTTTCAGTGCTCGAGCGTTCCGGGGAGTCGATTCCGACGGAACAGGGGTTCAGCGTAGGTGACGGATCAACATCGCTCCGGGTGGGCAACAGACGAGGATCGTCTGCCACCCACCCAATGCGATTGATCAGCGAATCAGGCGCCTTGCTCAGCAGCGGGCGCTGGGCGCTCGCCACGAGCCGGACGATCACCGCGCTCACCGCGCTCCGGACGACCTTCGTTGACTCGGGTTGTGACCCGCTCTTCGACGTCGGCCAACTTCTCGGCGGCTTCGGCCTCGGTCAAACGACCTTCCTCGACCGCAGCGTTGATGCGCTCGGTCTTGGCGCTGACCTTGGCATCGATGATGGTCTGCACGTCGACACCATTGGCCTCGGCGATCTGGGCAAGGGTTTGGCCGTCTTCGAAGGCGGCACGCAGCTCGTCGACGTCGATTCCGAGCAGGTCGGCCGTTGCCTGGGCCCGCTCGGCCCGGCGCTCACTTCGAGCGCCGCGTTCGCCGTCGGCGGGTGCGTCAGCCGGCTGTTCGATTGCCGGATCGACTGGGACGGTGTCATCGACCTGGGCGCTCACGACGCCGGCGCCGATGAGGCTTCCTGCGACGAGTGCGGTGCTGATGAGACCGGTGCGAATGCTCTTGTTCATGATGTGCTCTCTTTCAAGGGGATGTTGGGGGATTCGTTGTCGGGTTGACATGCACCATGAAAGAGGGCCCAGGTCAGAGGCTCACTGCGCGAAAACACAAGATTCGACAAAGACGCGACATCAACCACCCCGGCACCCACCTCAACCCACACCCAGACCTGAAAAATGTAGGACCATCGTCGCTGAGCGACGATTTCGCGGCACATTTTTCGGGACGAGGTGCGGCGAGCATCACACCTCTGAACAGTGCTTTTCAGTCAAATCCGGGGCACCGTAGAGGCGTGGCAGCTGAGCATTACGACATTGCCGTCATCGGCGGAGGTCCGGCAGGGACTGCTGCGGCCATTCGAGCCGCCCGAGCGGGCTTGCGGGTGATCGTCTTCGAGAAGGGCAAGCACGGTCGCGACAAGGTCTGCGGCGATGGCCTGACCCCACGGGCGATCGGCGCACTCAACGAACTCGAGATACCGCTCGACGATGCGCACCGCATCAAAGGGTTGCGCATGATCGCTGGCAACCGTGTGCGCGAACTCGACTGGCCCACGACTGATCGCTTCCCGAACTACGGAGCGGTGTGGCCACGTCGTCGCCTCGACACCGCATTGATGGATGCTGCCGAGGCCGCAGGCGCCGAGATGGTGTACGAGACCGTTGCGCTGCCCGTGCTCGATGGCGATCGGGTCACCGGTGTCGAAGCTGGTGAAGGTTCCACCCGCCGGACGATTGCCGCCGACCTCACGATCGTCGCGACCGGCGCGCCAGGCGCGGTTGCCAAGATGCTCGGCGCCGATCGTGTGCCCAACGAGACGTTCGGGCTGGCGATTCGGACCTACGCAGAGACGCCGCGCCATGACAGCCAGCACCTTGAGGCATTGCTGTCACTCAAAGGCGACGACGGCAAGGCCGTGCCCGGTTACGGCTGGATGTTCCCTGCAGGAGATGGCACGGTCAACATCGGCTGCGGGGCGCTGTCGACGATGAAGGGGTTCAAGAAGTTGAACCTCAACACCATGCTCGAGAACTACCGCAAGCAAGTGATGGACGACTGGGAACTCGGCCCCAACCTGGAACGGCCTCGGGCCTGGCGGCTTCCAATGAGCACCCAGAAGCGGCACGGGGCAGGCTGGGTCGCTGTCGGTGACGCAGCAGGACTCGTCAACCCAATGAACGGCGAAGGCATCGACTACGGCCTCGAGAGCGGCATGCTCGCCGTTGACCTCTTCATCGAGAACCCTGGCACTGCGCCGGCCCGCTACGACGAGATGGTCGGCGAGAAGTTCGACGCGTTCTTGCGTACCGGTCGTCGCTTCTCGTTCCTCATCGGCCACCCGTGGATTCTTAAGCCCGGTCTGGCCATGTCGGTCAGCACCGAGTCGATCGCCAAGATCACGCTGGCGGTCATGGGCAACCTCGTCGACAACACCACGCCCGGCGTCGCTGGCAAAGTGATGTGGATGGCCGACAAGGGCCTCGGCCTCGTCGACCCCATCCTGCGCAAGACTCGCGCCGCCGCCTGATCACGGTCTACACAGCGTCGCAGGGCATGCTGGTCGGGCCGCCGCCCACCGGCGCGTCCTCCGGGGCTGCGCCACGACGACGTGCATGACACGATGTCGTCCATGGGAGTCACCCACTTTTCACCCGGCACCGACGCCGAGCTTCTGCACCAGACGTTGCTCAGTGATGGCGCGCTGATCATCGACGACCTCGCCTCGACGCTTCCTGATGGCGCCGCGCAGTTGGACATGATCCGGCGTGAGATGCAGCCCTACATCGATGCGACGCCGGTCGGCGGTGACAGATTCACGGGCAAGCAGACGCGTCGCTCCGGCGCGTTGATCGCACGCTCACCAGCAAGTCGCCCCTTGGTGCAGCACCCCACAATTCTCGACGTGACCGGCAAGCTCCTGCACAAGGCGCAGAGTTATCAACTGCACCTCACCCAAACCATCGCGATCGGCCCGGGTTCGCCAGCTCAGTCGATCCACCGTGATGAGTGGGCGTTCGACTTCTTCGAATTCCCCAGCGATCACCATGTGCAGTGCAACACGATCTGGGCGATGACCGACTTCACCGAGGAGAACGGTGCAACGCGATTGATCCCGGGGAGTCAGGCCGACCCGGTCGATCTGGGCCGGTCGATCGACGAGAGCGTGCCCGCCGAGATGACAAAGGGGTCATGCCTGCTGTACACGGGAAAGGTGTACCACGGAGGTGGCGCCAATCAATCGGACGACGTGCGGGTTGGACTCAATGTCACGTACAACGTCGGCTGGCTCCGCCAGGAGGAGAACCAATACCTCTCGGTGCCTCGCGAGATTGCTGAGACCCTCGACGACGATCTCCTCAAGCTGATGGGCTACCGCATCGGGGCCTACGCACTGGGATACATCGATGACATCCGCGATCCTCTCCAGGCCCTCCGCGGCGACAAGGTCACCACGTCCCAGGGCTTCATGAGCACCTGATCAGGCCAAGTCAGCCGCGGTGAACGCCACGGAGAACCGCTTGCACCACACCACCACGGTGTCGAACTCGCTGAGATCCACGTCGATCGGAATCTCGTAGTTCTGCTCGCCGACGTTGCCCTTGAGGCGACCCAGGTCAACGAAGTCACCGTCGACACCAAAGGCACCAGCATCGGCTCCCGCGTCGGCCCGCGTCAGGTACACGAACAGGTCGGGCCCGTTGTCGGTCTCGAAGTCCTCGAAGCGCAGGAATCGTTGTTCGGTCCCGTCGTTGAGCACCTTGGCCAGACCTGACCCGGGGTGGCTGCGATCGACGAATGACCCCTCGATCAACGTGACGACGGCACCGACTTCCGGCGTCGTGTCCACCGTCTCCGGCATCGGTGCTTCGACCGCGACCTCGATCGGCGTGTCCTTCACCGGCGTGTCCTCGTCGTCCACGACGTCGATCACCTCGTCAGTGGCGGCTTCGTCGGTGACGGCTTCGTCGACCACCTCAGGCGGCAACTCGGCGGCAGCGCCCGACGAGAACACCGGGCCGCTCTCACTCACCTCGTCATCGATGAACTTCGTGTGGATGCCGAAGACGCCGAACGCCACAAAGGCGACCAGTCCGGCAAGGACGACCGCAACGGGCAGTGCAATCTTCAGGTTGTTGCGAACCCAATCAAGGGCGTTTCGAATCATGTCGGCACCGTAGTGACCGCAGCTGATTGTCCAATCGAACTCGGCTGATGATCACGATCCGTTTCGCGACGGTTTCTCAAACTGTTCGACTTGGGTGGGAATGCCCCAGGTCGTCGGGTCTCGCAAACCTGAGCGTGAACTGAACAACCGACATCATCGGCACTCCGCCAATCAGGCTTTGCGCACAATCACGCTGCCGACCGAGTATCCGGCCCCGAAGGAACAGATCACCCCGAGGTCACCCGCGTCGAGATCGGCGCGGTGCTTGTGGAACGCGATGACCGAGCCGGCGGAGCTGGTGTTGGCGTATTCATTGAGAATCACTGGTGCCTCGTTCTCGTCGGGGACCCGCCCGAGCACTCCCTTGGCGATGAGCTGGTTCATCTTGAGATTCGCCTGGTGCAACCAGAATCGGCGAACACCCGTTGCGTCGAGCTCGAGTGATTCCAGATGGTCGGTGATGTGCGCCACCACGAGCGGGCAAACTTCGCGGAACACCATCTGACCGTTCTGACGGAAGATCACTTCGTGCGGCTCGCGGTCGTCGACCTCGGAGGAGTTGAGGAAGCCGAAGTCATTGCGGATGTTGTTGGAGAACTGAGTGGCGAGCTTCGTCCCCAGCACCTCCCAGCGGTGTGCCCGATCACCAACGCCGTCGGCTTCTGCGTCGTCGGTCCGTTCGAGCACGAGCGCGGTGCACGCGTCGCCAAAGATGAAGTGGAAGTCGCGCAGTTCGAAGTTGTTGTGCCCGGACGTGATTTCAGGATTGACCACGACAACACACTTCGCCGAGCCGTTGCGAAGGGCGTCGACTGCGGCCTGCATCGAAAACGTGGCCGACGAGCAGGCAACATTCATGTCGTAGCCCCAGCCTTCGGCGCCGAGAGCATCCTGAATCTCAACCGCGACCGCCGGGTAGGCGCGCTGCAGGTTGGAACAACCGACGATGACGGCGTCGACGTCGGTGTCGGCGCGGCCAGCCTGGGCCAAAGCGTCGCGGATGGCGGGCAGCGCCATCTCGGCCTGGATACCGAGTTGGTCTTCGGAGCGCGTTTCGAGCCGAGGCCGCATCCGGTCTGGATCGAGCACGCCGGACTTCTCCATCACGTACCGCGACTCGATGCCCGATGCCTTGACGATGAACTCCTCGTCAGGCGCCGACCGCTCCACCAAGGTTCCGGCGGCGATCTCATCAGCGTGCTCGGCGTTCCACTTCTCGACCGATGCCGTCAGGGATGCGCACAACTCGGAGTTGCTAATCGACTCAGGCGGCGTGAAGAGACCGGTGCCGGTGATCGACACAGATGGAAACGTGAAACTCATACCGCTGAAGCTACGCACCTACCGGTCGGTAACCGTTACGGGTCCCAGATGGGTCAGGGCCTCAGGAGAGGAGGTGCGAGCGGACCAGACTGCGCAACACGTCGACGCCAACGCCCTTCGTGGAACTGACCCAGACAATGTCGCCCTTGTCGAGTTGGCAGCCGGCGGCAAGGTCCTTCTTACGGGTCGCTCGCTTGGATGATCGCACCTTGTCGTGCTTCGTCGCGACCACGGTGTGCGGCACCTCGTTGTAGCGGAGCCAGTCAAGCATCTGCTGATCGAGCTTGGTCGGGCCGATCTCACCGTCGACCAGGATGAACACCATGACCAAGTAGTCGCGTTCGAGCAGGTAGCCCTCGATCATCGCGGGCCAGTCGTTGCGCACCGACTTCGCTGCTTTGGCATAGCCGTAACCGGGCAGATCGACAAGCGTTCCCTTGCCATCACCTTCGTCGAGCGAAAACAGGTTGATCAACTGCGTTCGCCCAGGGGTGTTCGAGACTCGGGCCAGCTGCTTCTGGTTTGCGATGGCGTTGATCAACGAAGATTTGCCCACATTTGAGCGCCCGACAAAGGCAACCTCGACGGTTGCTTCCGGCAGCGTGTGGGTGCGCGACGCCGACTCGACGAACGAGATCTGCAGCGGGCTGTTCTGACTCACTCCGCCAGTGTGCAGGCTTTCCACTGAGAAAAGTGCAGGTGGCCGATGCGACGACGCTCTTGCACGTTCTCCGACGCGGACATCAAGCAGGTGCGAGCTGAGCGTCAGCCACTGATCAGGGACGCCAGGGCCCAGATCGCGGCGACGAGCCCGATGCCTGCGTAGAGCAGGCTTCGGCCCACCGGTGCCCGTTGGAGGTTGTCGTCGTCGAGCTGCCGCTCGGGCGGCTTGACCACGGCGAGGAAGTTACCGACACACAGCGCGCCACCGAAGGCGAGAACGAGGTACGGCAGCAGGTCTTCGCCGAGGAACATGTGAACAGCATGCCCGGTCCACAGGCACCGTCGCTACTGCGCGAGACTCTTGCGATGGGGTTCCACCACGTTGCTCTGGCCACTCGCGATGCAGCTGCGACACACGCGTTCTACACCGAGGTGATGGGCTTCGATCTCGTCAAGGTGCATGTCGGGCCGACGCCCAACCCGGGCGACGGCTTCAGCAAGCATTTCTTCTACGCCACCAACACCGATGTTGACGACGACACTGCGGGCGATCGTGGCGCGGCCAAGGACCTCATTGCATTCTGGGAGATCAAATGCGATGACATCGGCGACAACTATGAAGTGAACATCAACAAGGCCGCGGGCCTCCCTGGCTGGGTCAACCACATTGCCTTCGACGCACCGACACGCGAAGCACTCGATCGGCATCGCGTTCGTTGGCAGCAGCACGGCCATCGCGTGCTCGAGGTCGACCATGGATTCTGCACGAGCATCTACCTCGAGGACCCGTCGGGGAACATGGTCGAGTTTTGCTTGACCACACGCGATTTCACTGACGATGAGCGAGCTGCGGCGACGCAACTCCTGGTCGATCCTCAACCTGGGTTCGAGGCCGATCCCACGATGATCGTGCACGAAGCACTCACCTCCACCTGACGCGGCGCACTGGCACAGATATTCCCGAGTGATCTGTGACATACATTTAGTTGTGTATACAACTATTGCGGTTACTATCATCGCATGACAAAGATCCTCCGTATTGATTCCTCCGCTCGCCACGACGGGTCGGCGAGCCGTGAACTCGCAACCCGCCTCATCGAGCGTCTCGGACCTGACACCGACGTCAAGGTCCGCGACCTCGCCGCTGGCGTTCCTCTGCTCAGCGAGTCGACGCTCACCGCGATGTGGACCCCTGAAGCCGACCGCACGGCCGACCAACAGGAACAACTGTCGGTCGCCGATACCTTCATCGCAGAACTGATGGATGCCGACTCCATTGTGATTGGCCTCCCGATCTACAACTTCGGCCCACCAGCAGCCATGAAGGCGTGGGCCGACCTCGTCGCTCGAGCCGGCACAACCTTCCGGTACACCGAGACCGGCCCCGAGGGGCTCGTCGCAAACAAGCCGGTGTACGTGATCGTCGCATCGGGCGGCGTTCCCATCGGATCCCCCATGGATCTCTCCTCAACCTGGCTGACGACCTTCCTCGGGTTCATCGGTCTCACTGATGTCACCGTGATCGCGGCCGATCAGCTCAACGTCGACCCCGAAGTCGCCCTCGCGAACGCCCGCGAACGCGTCGACCACGCCGTGCTCATTGCCGCCTAAAGATCCGCTTGGCACCCGAGACCATGCCGACCGCCGTGATTCTGGAACGATGTCGGCATGGATCTCGATCGCGCCGTACTGAAAGCTCGCGAGGCGTATGCCGCTGCCCGCCCGGTCAGTTCCCAGTGGACTGACCGGGCGAACGCAGTGATGCCCGGCGGTAACACGCGCTCAGTCCTCCAGTTCCTTCCGTTCCCCTTCAGGGTCGAGCGCGCAGAGCAGCAATACCTCTGGGACGTGGACGGGCACCGCTACCTCGACCTGCTTGGGAACTACACCGCCGGCCTGCTCGGCCATTCACCACAGCCCGTCCTCAACGCAGCGCGAACCGCGCTCGAATCCGGCTGGTCACTTGGCTCGGTGCATGCCGATGAGGTCGCACTCGCCGAATTGCTCGTCGAGCGCTTCGCGTCGCTCGAACAGCTGCGGTTCACCAACTCCGGAACCGAGGCGAACCTGATGGCACTGGCGTTGGCGACACACCACACTGATCGATCAAAGATCATCGTTTTCGAGAACGGGTACCACGGCGGCGTGCTCACCTTCGGCACACACTCGAACCCGATCAACGTCCCGCACGACTGGGTCGTCCTTCCGTACAACGATGTGGATGCAGCGCGCTCGGCATTCGCAACCCACGCCGAGGACATCGCTGCTGTCCTCGTCGAGCCGATGCAAGGTTCAGGTGGATGCATCCCCGGGGATCCCGCATTCCTCACCGCACTTCGCACGCTCTGTACCGAGTCCGGTGCTCTCCTCATCTTCGACGAGGTGATGACGTCACGGTTCGCACGGGGCGGCGCACAACAGCTGCTCGGCATCACACCCGATCTCACCACGTTGGGGAAGTACCTCGCCGGCGGCCTCACCTTCGGCGCCTTCGGAGGACGCCGCGATGTGATGGTGGCGTTCGACCCAACCGCTGGTGGTGCATTAGGCCACGCGGGAACGTTCAACAACAACGTCACGTCGATGGCCGCTGGCGTCGCCGCGCTGACCGAGGTGTTGACCGACGAGCGGCTCGACGCGACCAACACTCGCGGTGAGCATCTCCGAGCCAGCCTGAACGAACGATTCACCGAGCACGGCCTGCCGATGACGACCACCGGCACGCAGTCACTGATGACCGTCCACGGCACCCCCGGCCCTGTTCATTCCGCCACCGATCTTGTCGATGCAGACGACCGATGGAAGGAACTGCTCTTCTTCCACTTGCTCGCATCAGGCGTCTATATCGCGCGGCGCGGCTTCATCGCACTTTCCATCGAGGTCACCGACGCCGACATCGCGCACGTCCTCAGCGCCGTCGACGACTTCTGCGAGACCTTTGCGTGACAACGACGTACTGATCAAACGTCTCGGCGGTTATTCATCACAATGCCAGCGACGACCAGGGCCAGCGCGACGACTCCGAAGAACAGCCCGCCGGAGATCCGGCCTCCCGAAGCGTCATTTGAATCCGTGATCACGAGTGCGAACGCCGAGCCGTATGGCATGAACCTCTGTGGGTCCTCGACACCAGCCACGGACAGCACCCCGCTCAGGATTCCTTCAATCAGGAGCGGCCACAGGATGATGATCGACACCGCTCCCGGTCCGTTGCGCAAGAGCAACCCGAGCCCGTAGCCGAACAGCGCGAGGAGACCGGCGAGCACGATCACGCCAAAGAACGCTGCCAGCGACCCGTCGTCGCCGGAGAGTGCGACGTCGCCACCGCGCCCGTTGAGCAACAAACTGCCCGCGAGGTAGGAGGTGATGACCGCAACGGTGCCGACCGCCAGGCCGAAGAGCACTGAGACAATGGCCTTGGCGGCGAACACCACCGAGCGATTGGGCGTCGCTGCCAGGGTCGGCCTGATCGTGTTGTGGGCGAACTCGGACGTGATCCCGAGCGATGTCGCGACACCGATCATCATCGACACGAGGATCGAAAACGCGCCGATCAACCCCATCAGATCAGCGTTGCTGAAAAGCTCCGGCTCCGACGAGAGCAGACCGACAAGCGCGGTGATCACCACCAGCGCAAGGACAGCGCCGAGCGGCAGCCAAACGTTCAGGCGCACAGTGCGCAGCTTGAAAAACTCGGATCGCAGCAGATTGATCATGACGCACCGTGCTGACTTGGCGCCGACCCAGCAGGTGGTGGTGGTGGCAGCGGCGACGATGTGGATGGTGATGTCGGTAGTGATGTCGGTAGTGATGTCGGTAGTGATGTCGGTAGTGATGTCGGTGGCGATGTCGGTGGCGATGTCGGTGGCGATGTCGGTGGCGATGTCGGCGCGCTGGAGGCGTACTCCTGCATGTCAGCGGTGGCGCGAAGAAAGGCATCTTCGAGCGAATCGCGTTGCGTCGCGAGTTCATGGAGAACGACGCCGCCACGCGCAGCGAGCTCGCCGACCTGGGCCGCTGTCACGCCGTACAGGTCGGCGCGGTTGGCGTCGAGCCGATTGACCGACGTGGCTGCTGACCCGACCGCCGCGAGCAGACCCTCAAGGTCGGGGCCCCCGGCTCGGGTCCACTTGGTCGAGTGCCGATCAACGAACTCGTCGACCGGGCACTGCTCAATGAGTTGACCCTTGCCGATCACGACCAGGTCGTCGGCCATCAAGGCGATCTCCGCAAGCATGTGGCTGCTGACCAGCACGGTCTTGCCGCCGCGGGCGAAGTGGGTGAGGATGTCGCGAATCCAGCGGATTCCTTCGGGGTCGAGGCCGTTGGCCGGCTCGTCAAGAATCACCGTGCCAGGGTCACCGAGCATGACGCCAGCCAGACCCAGTCGCTGCTTCATACCGAGCGAGTACCCCTTCACCCGGCGATTCGCCGCGTCGGTCAGCCCAACAAGTTCCAGCGCCTCGTCAACGCGTGTCGTCGCAATACCATTCGACATCGCCATCCAACGGAGGTGGTTACGACCGCTCCGGCCCGGGTGCACGTAGCCCGCATCGAGCAACGAACCGACCTCAAACAGCGGATTGCTGATTGATCGGTACGCCCGACCGGCAAACGTGGCCGTACCTCCGTTGGCGATGTCGAGGCCGAGCATGCACCGCATCGTCGTGCTCTTGCCCGACCCATTCGGGCCGAGAAAGCCAGTGACGCGGCCTGGCACCGCATCGAAGCTCAGGTCGTTGACCGCAGCGACACTGCCGAACCTCTTGGTGATGTTCCGTACCTCAATCACGCGGCCACCGTAGGCCAGCCGGTATCTCTGCCGTGGACACCGTGGCCACCGATCTCTGCCTCCAAGTGGGACGGGCGATGCAATGGACTGCCGCCTGACTCCGTTTGCGTGCCACGTGCTCGCGAGACTGGGGAATGGCTGATTTCGATCTTGTCGTACAAGGCGGTTCCGTCCTCGATGGCACGGGCAGCGAGGCGCGCAATGCCGGCATCGCGGTGCGCGACGGACTGATCGTCGAAGTCGGTGACGTGTCAGGTTCCGCAACGCGCACGATCGACGCCAGCGGAGCACTCGTCATTCCCGGCATCGTCGACATTCACGCGCACTACGACGGCCAAGCCACCTGGGATTCGCGGCTGCAACCGTCGTCGTGGCACGGGGTCACCACCGCAGTGATGGGCAACTGCGGCGTCGGATTTGCGCCGGTGCACGACGACGCACACGACAAGCTCATCGAACTGATGGAGGGCGTCGAAGACATCCCTGGCGCAGCCCTCCATGAAGGACTGAGCTGGAAGTGGAACTCGTTCGGTGAATTCCTCGACGCCGTCGAAGCTCGACCTCACGACATCGACATTGCAGCACAGGTTCCCCACGGCGCGCTCCGACTGCACGTGATGGGCGAACGCGGCGCCAACCACGAAGACGCAACACCCGCCGACATCGCCGCGATGGCCGAGCTCGTACGCCAGGGGATCGAGGCGGGAGCACTCGGGTTCAGCACGAGCCGCACTCGCAACCACAAGACCTCAACCGGGGCATACACACCAACGCTCACTGCGGCGCCCGCCGAACTCATCGGCATCGCCGAGGGTGTCGGCGCAGCCGGAACCGGCGTGCTGCAAGTCGTGTCCGACTTCTTCGATGTCGACGCCGAGTTCGCCACCCTGCGCTCCATGGTCGAACGGTCCGGGCGGCCGATGTCGATCTCGGTGGCGCGCAACCCACAACTCCCCGACGCCTTCCGCGGCTGGCTTGACCACATCACCGCGGCCAACGCGAACGGTCTCAAGATGACTGGGCAGGTGGCAGCCCGCGCCGTCGGGCTCATTCTCGGGCTCGAATGCACCCTGAACCCATTCCTCACCAACCCGGTCTATTCCGAAATCGCCGAGCTGCCCCACGCCAACAAAGTGGCGCTCCTGCGCGAACCAGAATTCCGCGACCGGCTGCTCGCTGCGGCAGGCGAGCGGTCACGGGCCAAGCTCGGTGGCAACCTGATCGCGCGTTTCGACCTCCTGTTCGAGATGACCGACGAACCCGACTACGAACCATCACTCGATGACTCGATTGCTGCGCATGCCGCACGCGCCGGCGTGACCCCTGAGGAGTATGCCCTCGACGCGATGGTCAACAACGGCGGGCGCCACGACGGAAAGGGGCTGCTGTACCTGCCGTTCCTCAACTACGTCGACGGCAATCTCGATGGCGTGCACGAAATGCTCCAGCACCCGCACACCGTCCCCGGTCTTGGCGACGGAGGCGCCCACGTCGGCACGATTTGCGACGGCAGCTTTCCGACGACACTGCTCGCGTACTGGGGTCGCGACCGCAAGCGAGGCACCGTCCCGCTCCCCTACCTCGTCCAGCAGCACTGCCGCGACACGGCCCGCACGGTTGGCCTATTCGACCGTGGTGTACTCGCTCCCGGATACCGCGCCGACATCAACGTTGTCGACTACGACGGGCTTCGTCTCCACAAGCCCGAGATCGTCCCCGACCTGCCGGCCGGTGGCAAGCGACTGCTCCAACGTGCCGATGGTTGGACGCACACCATCGTTGCCGGCGTCGAGACCTACAACAACGGCGAGGCAACAAGCGCGCTACCTGGGCGATTGGTGCGCGGGGCCCAACCCGCACCCACCTGAGCCGGCTTCCGCCGGTCGATCCTGTCGGCACTAGCTTCGCGTTGATGGAACTGACACAACACGGCGACGTCTTCGTCCTGCAAATGGACAACGGCGAGAACCGTTTCAACCCGACCTCGGTCGGAGAGATCGAAACAGCACTCGACGAGGTCATGTCGACGCGTGTCGACGACGAATCGCCATGCGCACTGGTCACCACCGGAACGGGCAAGTTCTTCTCAAACGGCATCGACCTCGACTGGATGCTCGGCGGCGACGTCGATGACCCGATGGCGTTCATCGGCGACATGTCGAGGATGTGGGCCAGAGTGATGTCGCTGCCGATCCCAACGGTGGCTGCGGTCAACGGTCACGCATTCGCCGGCGGCGCCATGTTCTCCCTCGCCCACGACCATGTGCTGATGCGCGCTGATCGCGGGTACTGGAGTGTGAACGAGGTGCTGCTCCGGATGCGACTCACCCCCGGCATGCAGGCAATCCTGTCCGGACGGCTGACACTGCCAACGGCGCGCCGCGCCATCCTCACTGCGCACCGCTTCGCTGGCCCCGCCGCCCTGGAAGCAGGCATCGCTGATGCGTTGCACGACGAGGAGGCATTACTGCCACGGGCAATCGAGCTCGCGCAGTCACTTGCGCCAACGGCGCACCCGATCCTCGGCATCCTGAAAGAAGACCTCCACGCCTCGGTGCTTCCGCTGCTGCGCAGCGGTGAGGGTCCGGCAGCGTTCTGATCAAGGATTGGCAAGTCCACTAGCGCGGCGTGGCAAAGACCTGGACCCAGTAGAGGCGGCCGTCACTGTCTGGGCTCACCGAAATGCCGATGTGCGTGAGACTTGCATTCAAGATGTTGCGTCGGTGGCCGGAACTGTTCATCCAGGCGGTCATCACCTGCGCCGGAGATCGTTGGCCGCATGCAATGTTCTCTGCCCAGGCTCGAATCGAGAACCCGGTTCGAGCGATTCGGACACCCGGATTCGAGCCGTCCGTACCGGTGTGGCTCAACTGCGTGAGGCAGTCACGGTTGAACTGGTCGGCGGCGTGGGCTTGAGCGGCCTGCGTCAGTTGGCCCTGCAAGCTCACCGGGGCGATGCCGCGTGCTGCACGCTCAGCGTTGACCAGGCTCAGAACCATCTGTACATCGTCCGGCACGGCGGTCCTCCGAGGTGGAGGCGGGTTGAGTCGATCCGCGCGCTGCAGTCCCGTACTGAGGACTGCGGAAACGGAAATGCCCTCATCCAGGGCGACAACGCTGCCTGCTGAATTCGCCGCGAAGAACGTACCGGCTGCGAGCGCGACGCCGAGTCCGATCGATCGGACAACGCCCACCCTGTGCCGCAGACGAGGAATCCATGAAGGGGTGCACTCGCGTCGAGCGGTCAGCCCATCCGGTGGCCCTCCGGCAGCAGAAGAGAAATTGCGCGCGCTACCCAAGGCCATGTTGGTGACATCGGCGTTCGCCTTATCGACTTGATTGACATATTCTTGAATATTTATCGAGCCACCAAGCACTACGGACGATCAGAGCATGCTCCGCTTGCATCCCGGTGGCTTGATGGTGGCAAGTCAGTAGCAACATCAGCGTCGCGGGCGGGCTGGGCGTTGTCCGATGGTCACCGCGCCCCGACACCGAAGATCGATAGGTTCGATGGCATGAGCGGAGTCGATCGACGAGAGCGGGCGGAGCGCGTCGTCGAGCGGCCGAACACAACGTTCAAGCCGCGTCGACGATCGCTGAGTGACAAGCGCCAGTCCGAACTTGAAGCCTGGATCACACGCTGGGGGCTCGACGAGAACGGACCGGCGCTGGACTGGCCCGCGCTGTTTGGAGACCGTCCTGTCGTCGTCGACATCGGATTCGGACGCGGCGAGGGCACCATCGACATGGCCCGCGCCGACCATGACACCGCGATTGTCGGCATCGAGGTACATACGCCCGGTGTGGTCGCAGTGCTCGATGCCATTGAAAACGACCCGCTGCCCCACGTCCGTGTCGTACATGGCGACGTGCTCCGATTCTTGACTCGCGTGCCGCGCGATTCACTCGATGCCGTACGCGTGTACTTTCCCGATCCTTGGCCAAAGAAGCGGCATCACGATCGCCGGCTCGTTCGTGCCGACGTCGTCGACGTCCTGGTCGACCGGTTGCGGCTCGGTGGCACCCTGCATCTCGCCACCGATATTGATCACTACGCGGACCAAATGTTGGAGACCTGTGCCGCTGTCGGTCGTCTCGAGGGTGGCCAGATCCAACGGCCAAGCTGGCGGCCGGTCACTCGGTTCGAGCAGCGCGGGCTTGACGAAGGCCGTGCGCCCATCGACCTCCTGTTCACCCGCACGTCCTGACCCGCACGTCCTGACCCGCAGCGGTCGCCGAAGCTTGTAGGAAAATCGTGGCGGAGCGACGCTCACTCCACATTTTTCTGAGGTCGTAGAGCTACACCTCTGCACATTAGTTGTGCCCGCAACTAAATGTCGGTATGATGTCGAATATGAGCGCAATCCGTCAGACGTTCCCCCTCAGCACACAGTGGCCAACAATCGACCCGTTCTTGTTCGTCGCTCATCATCTCGACGACTACCCAAACGGCACCGCCGACCTCGAACCCGACGCGTCCCTGAACAGCCGCACCATCGGCCAGGACTTCGACGGCATCGACGGATGGAACATGTACCACGGCAAGAACGTGCCGGGTTTCCCGCAGCACCCCCACCGGGGCTTCGAGACCATCACCTATGTGCGCACGGGTTTCTGCGACCACAGCGATTCGATGGGTGCAACCGCGCGCTTCGGCCGCGGCGACACCCAGTGGATGACCGCAGGCAAGGGCATCGTGCACTGCGAAATGTTCCCGATGCTCAAGCGTGACGAACCAAACCCTCTCGAGCTCTTCCAGATCTGGCTGAACCTGCCCGCCGAGGACAAGATGGTTGATCCGTACTTCACCATGCTGTGGAGCCACGACACGCCGACCGTCGTCAGTGCCGGGCCAAACGGTGAGCTCGTCGACATCACCGTGATCGCCGGCACGCTGCGAGACGGCGACAGCGCAGTCACCGCCCAGAGCCCGCCACCGAACTCGTGGGCCTCGCGAGCCGAGGCGGATCTTGCGATCTGGCACCTCCGTTTCGACGCCGGTGCAAGCTGGACACTGCCAGCAGCAGCCCGGACAGACACCGAGCGCGTGCTGTACGCATTTGGTGGGTCATCACTGACAATCAACGGCGAGCGCGTCGACGCAGGAAATGGCGCGCTGCTCAACGACCCGACCCAAACAATCGAACTCGTCGCTGGCGACGGTGGCGTCGAAGTGATGCTGCTGCAGGGACGCCCAATTGGCGAGCCGGTGACCCGCTACGGCCCGTTCGTGATGAACACCGAAGCCGAGATCCGCCAGGCGTTCCAGGACTATCAGCAGACCCAGTTCGGCGGCTGGCCGTGGCCGTCGGACGACCCGACCCACGGGGTCGATGAAGGTCGCTTCGCCCACCACGCCGACGGCAAGCTTGAACGCTTCGACCGCGAGGCCGTCACCGCCTGACGCTGCACCGCCGACCCGGCACCACTGGCACTCACACTCTTGGCAGACTGTGGAGATGAACGTTCTTCACGATCTGCTCGCTGAGCGGGGCACCTTGCTGATCGACGGCGCGATGGGAACCGAGCTCTTCGCTCGGGGACTCGGATCGGGCGACCCACCGGAGATGTGGAACGTCGACCATCCCGACCGAGTCACCGCAGTGCACGCCGACTACATCAACGCCGGCTCCGACATCGTGCTGACCAACTCGTTCGGTGGGACGGGTTTTCGGCTGAAGCTGCACAAGCTCGACGACCGCTGTATCGAACTCAACCGCGCCGCGGCACAGGTGGCACGTGCAGCAGCGGACGCGCATCTCGCAGAGACCGGGCGACGCGTCCTCGTCGCCGGCTCGATGGGACCCACCGGCGAACTACTCGAGCCGATGGGATCAATGACGCCGGCAACGTGCGCTGACGCCTTCCGCGAACAAGCGATCGGTCTCGATGAAGGCGGCGCCGACCTCCTGTGGATCGAAACGATGAGCCACCTCGACGAAATCGCCGCTGCCGTCGAAGGCGCTCGTTCGGTGAGCGACCTCCCGGTATGCGCCACGCTCAGTTTCGACACCGCGGGTCGCACGATGATGGGCGTGTCCGGTGAAGACGCGGTCAACCGACTCGCGGAACTTGGCGTGGACGCCATCGGCGCAAACTGTGGCAACAACCTCGCCGACACTGAGGCCGCCCTCCACGAAATGCGGGCCGCGAATCCGGACGTCCTGTTGATCAGCAAAGCCAACGCTGGCATGCCCGAGTGGCACGGAACCGAGCTGCACTACAGCGGCGAGCCTGAAGTAATGGCTGCCCACGCCGTACGCCAGCGCGAAGCTGGAATTCAAATCATTGGTGCCTGCTGCGGCAGCTCGCCGAAGCATCTTGCGATGATGCGACAGGTGCTTGACGGCGACCTCCCCGTCCCCGAAGTCGAGTTCGAGGTGGCTGTTGTTCGTCAGGTACCCAAGGGTCGCCAGCGCACCGGTCGCCGTTCATCACGTCCCCAACGCTGAAGGGTTAAAGAGCAGATCGCAGCGCCCGCGCACGATGCGCGGCTTCAGTCGACGAGTCGGCGAGCACTGTCAGGTGTCCCATTTTGCGACCTGCCCGTGCCTCACTCTTGCCGTACAGGTGCAACTTCGCACTCGGAACAGCGAGCGCGGCCGCCCAGTTTGGTTGACCACCCTCGGGCCAGAGGTCGCCGAGCAGATTGACCATCGCGACCCCAGCTGATGTCATCGAAGGCTCGCCGAGCCCGACGCCGCAGATCGCTCGGATCTGCTGTTCGTACTGGCTGGTGACACTGGCATCAAGTGTCCAGTGGCCGCTGTTGTGGGGACGCGGCGCCATCTCGTTGACGAGCAGGTGTGTGTCGTCGCCGGTGCCGACCAGAAAGAGTTCGACGGCGAGGACGCCGGCGTAGTCGAGCCGATCGGCGATGGCACACGCCAGCCCGGTGGCTTGCTCAGCGAGGTCATCGGCGATCGCAGCCGGCACGACTGAAACGTCGAGGATGCCGTCGGTGTGTGTGTTCTCAGCCACGGGCCAGGTCCGCGTGCTGCCATCGGCGGTGCGGCCGACGATGACGCTGACCTCGGTCTGGAGGTCAAGCATGGCTTCGACCACGCACGGCACGCGTCCGAGCTCATCCCACGCTGAGGTCAACTCGGTCAGGCCCTTCACGCGGCGCTGGCCCTTCCCGTCGTAACCAAGCCGAGCTGTCTTGAGCACGACCTCTGCATTCAGTAACTGGTCCGGGAGCTGATCGAGGCCACCCACACCGGCGTCGAGCACAGCATGCGGGCCGACCGGGAACCCGTGATCGGTCAGGAACTGCTTCTCGGCAATGCGATCTTGCGCGATGCGAACTGCGGCCGGCGACGGCGCGACACAAACCGACGCCGCGAGTACGTCGAGCGCCGCTGCCGGTGGATTCTCGAACTCCGTGGTGACGACATCACAGACTTCGATCAGTCGCTCGAGCGCAGCGGGATCGTCAAAGGCAGCAACGAGGTGTTCGTCGGCGACCGCACCCGCCGGAGCCCCGGGGTCGGGATCGAGCACGATCGTTCGATAGCCCATGAGCTTCGCGGCGACGAGGGCGTACCGGCCGAGTTGGCCACCACCCAGCATCCCGATTGTTGCCGGAGGAAGGATGACCGTCATCAGGTCGGGGGAAGGGTCGAGTCGGCCGCGATCTGTCGGCGTTCGGCGCGATATTCGTCAAGCGCAGTACGAAGTGCCGGATCATGGTTGGCAAGCAGCGCAACGGCAAACAGCGCCGCGTTGATGGCACCCGCCTCGCCGATCGCAAAAGTCGCGGTCGGAATGCCCGCCGGCATTTGCACGATCGAATACAACGAGTCCTGTCCAGACAGATGTCGCGAAGCGACCGGAACGCCGAGCACCGGGACCGTCGTCTTTGCAGCAAGCATCCCGGGAAGGTGGGCAGCGCCACCCGCGCCGGCGATAATGACCTGCAGGCCGCGATCGATGGCGTTCTCGGCGTACGTGAACATCTCGTCGGGCATGCGGTGGGCGCTCACGACTTCGGCCTCATGCGCCACGCCGAACCGCGTGAGAATTTCAACGGTCTTCGACATCGTTGGCCAGTCGCTCGACGATCCCATCACCACACCGACAAGTGGTGCTGACTTGGTCAGGACGTCGTCATTCACATCGCCAGGTTATGCCGTCTCGGCAGCACCGCAGACAGCTGCGGTTCGTGAGCGGTCAGACGTCGTCAGATTCGGACAGCTGCACCATCGGTGCATCGGCAGGAAGACCACTGACGCCGCCACCTCCAGAGTTGAAGTCGCGCCCAAAGTAGAAGATGGCTCCGAGGATCGCAATGAACACGATCGCGGCGAGTACCCACTCCATCGTGGACGTCATGCGCCGCGACGTTCCCCTGCCGGTCGGATGCACGGTGGGTCGACCCTTCGGCGCCGTGTAGCCCTTGCCGTGTTTCGCTTCGCTCGCCATCCACACCAATCAATCAGACGCGAGCGACGGAGACAAGCTCGCGTGCACTGTTTTCGGGATCGTTCGCCACGGGCATCGTCCAGATCGTTGGCCCACTCCGAGTTCAACGTGAATATCGGTCGATCACTGGATCAGTGTCCCCCCTAGTCTCACGGAATGAGACCGCTTGAGGGCCGTGTTGCACTGGTCACCGGGGTGTCACGCCCAGCCGGCATCGGCGCCGCCGTTGCACGTCGCCTCCACGACATGGGCGCCACCGTGTTCGCGACCGGCTTCACCCCGCACGACGCCGAGATGGCCTGGGGTGTGCAGCCACTCGGAGATCTACCGTTCGAGGTGTACCAGCACAATCTCGAAGATCCAGCAACCCCCGGTGCGCTGGTTGACCAGGTGATCGATCAGCATGGTCGACTCGACGTCGTTGTCGGGGTCCATGCACGAAGTTCACACGGCGGCTTGGCGGACGTGAGCGCTGACGAGCTCGATCGGTGCTGGGCTGCAAACGTGCGCAGCATCGTGCTCCTCGCGCAGCGCTTCGCTGCCGTGCACACACCCGCGCCGAGCAACCAGCGCTCAATGGGCCGAATGCTCTGGTTCACCAGCGGACAGCATCTTGAGCCGATGGATGACGAGATCGCGTACGCCGTCAGCAAGGGTGCGCTCCACCAGATGACCGCGTCGATCGATCATGCCCTGTCAACGCAACGGATTGTGGCGAACTGCATCAATCCCGGCCCGGTCGACACGGGCTGGGCGGGTACCGACCGCGGCGACCTCCACGGCCAAGTCGCAGACATGTTCCCCGACGGCAAGTGGGGCACCCCGGACGATGTTGCCAACCTTGTCGGGTTCCTGGTGAGCGACGAAGGTGCGTGGATCCGAGGTCAGGTCCTCAACTCCGAAGGCGGGTTCAGACGCTTTGGCTCGTGAGGAGGTCAACGTTGCCGACCCTGATGTGCCCGGTCAGGCTTCGGCCTGCCGCGCCAGCGTCTTGGCGCGGAGTACTGCCACTGCCTCGCGTTCGCCTGGCGTGGTTCCTGGATCGGCCAGGCGGTGGTCGCAGGCAGCGACGGTGAAGGCGTCAATCTCACTGGCGCCACGCGCACGTTTGAAGATCTCGACTCCGAGCCGGACACCCATCTGCTGCGCGAAGCCTTCGATTTCAAACGTGGCCATCTCGACGTAGGTCAACGCCGCATCGAATCCGGCCGGCCCTCCCGCCGCATTGGTCCAGTCGATGATCACGGGGCCCTCGTCCGTGAGCATCACGTTCATCGGGTGTAAGTCGAGATGCAGCACGCTGTCGTCACGACGCTTCGTCGGTGCAGCGGTCGAGGGTGTCACCATCCAATTCGGAGCGACGAGTGCATTGACGTCGCGTTGCAATCGAGCGAGCAGGCGCACATGGGAGAACAGCTTCCATGGACGAGCCTCGAAATCGTCGAGCATCGTGATGCCGTCGATTCGCTCCATCAGGATGTCGCGATCAGGAAGATGGTGTGGGCCAAGTTCAAACACCGCAGGAACTCTGATGCCCTGCTCGGCAACGAACCTCATCACACGGGTCTCGTAGGCGGTGTTCTGGCCTGACCCTCGGTAGCGGCGCAGCACCTGACCGTCACCGACGTCGTACACATCAGCCGCGCGGCCGCTCGCGAGAAGCGGACCCGGAGGTGGAACGACCGACTCAGTCACGGCAGCTGCACCATGTCAGCCGAGCACCTGGGCGAGTGCGGTGAGCGCCCGATCGATGTCGCTCTGTGATGTGTAGTGGACGAACGACAGACGAACGACCCCGCGTTCCGGGTCGATGCCGACGCCGTTCAGCACGCGCACGGCGTAGTAGTGGCCGGAACTCGTTTGGACACCCCGCTCGACCAGCTTCTGGGCGACAACACTCGGTTCATGCATAAGCGGCGTGAAGGCGATGGTCGGGCAGCGGTGCCCGGTCGCGGCATCGAGTGACGCTGGGCCGATCATCCGAACCGCGTGAGAGCCGGACAGCTCGTTGAGGAGCTGTGTGGAGAGTGCATCCTCATGAGCACGCCACAACGCCGAGGCGTTGGCACATGCGGTGCGCAGGGAGTCGGTCGGTGCTCCGCCGTGCGCGCGGTGGAAGTCGACGACGTAGTCGAGCACGGCACCGGAAGCAGCGACCTGGGCGTGATCGGGGCCAGCCGGGTTCAGCCGTTTGTCCGGCGACCCGGCACTGAAGAAGTGGGCCTGATTCGGCAGCTCGTCGAGGAGGCCGTTGCGGACGACCATCAGCCCCTGATGCACGGAGTAGGTCTTGTACAAGCTGAACAGGTACACGTCGGCGTCAAGCGCTGCCACGTCGGGGATGGTGTGCGGAGCGAACGACACACCGTCGACGATGACCCGGGCACCGACTGCGTGAGCAAGTTTGGTGATCCGTGCAATGTCATTTTCCTGACCGACGATGTTCGACGCGTGAGGCACCGTGACGAGGCGTGTCCGGGGTGTGATCAGGGCCTCGAACTCCTCGATGTCGAGCAGTCCCGTTGCCGGGTCCATGCGCCACTCGTGCATCGTCAGACCGAGACGTGAGGCCATCCGTCGAACCACACCCGTGTTCGCCTCGTGATCTTGGTTGGTGACAATGACCTCGTCGTCGGGTCCGAGGATCTGCCCAAACGCATCGGCCAACACGAACGTGTTCATCGACGTCGATGGCCCGAACACAATTTCGGGACTCGCGACGCCAAGCGCTTCAGCCCAGCGGGCACGGGATCGGTCCATCTCCTCGCCGGCACGCTTCGACGAGGCGAATCCGGCGTAGGGCTGCACCTTGGTTTCGGTGTAGTAGCTGGTCAGGGCATCGATGGTTTGGCGGCAGGCAAACGATCCACCGGCATTGTCGAAAAAAGACTGTCCGTCATTGATCGATTGAGCGAAGGCAGGAAACTGGCTCCGGACCCAGTTGAGATCGATCACATCAGTCACCCAATCAACGTACCCTGCGCCGTGCCCTGAGGCATTTCGTACACGATCAGTCAGTGAAGGTGACCGGGGCGCGGCGGGAGCGGTCGACGGCGAGTTGGAGGACGTCGGGCCGCGAGTAGTGGCCCGCCGGATCGAAGTTCTGGCGTTCAGCGCGGACCTGCCCGCGATCAAGGTCGGCGTAGATGATCGTCTCGGAGTGCTTGTCGGCCTCGGTGATCGTCGTGCCGTCGGGTCCGACGATGATGCTTCCGCCGCTCGCCCATCGAGTACCGACTTCGAGCATCTGCCCGAGCAACGGAAAGTCGGCGGAAATGTCCGCCTCGCGCAGCACGGCGCCCGCGCTCACGACAAAAACGCGACCTTCGCGAGCGACGAAGCGGCTGATGTCACCAGACGTCTCGGGTGATCCTGGCCACGTCGCGATGTGCACCTGCGGACCCTGGGCCCACATCGCCGCCCGAGTGAGCGGCATCCAATTCTCCCAGCAGTTGAGACCGGAGACGCGCACGGTCCCTTCGTCGACGGCCACATCGTGGACACGCAGTCCGTTGCCGTCGCCGTCAGCCCACATCATTCGTTCTCCGTAGGTGGGTTTGAGCTTGCGGTGCACGCTGACGATGCCGACCGCAGGGTCGATCGCAACGAGCGAGCAATAGATCGAGCCGCCCGACTCAGAACGTTCGGCGACGCCCAGGTAGACGAAGATCCCAAGCTGGCTCGCCACGGACACCACCGTGTCGAGATCGCCGCGGGCGATGTCGACCGCATTGTCGAGATAGATCGCGTAGGCGGCTTTCTGATCGGCGTCGTTGAACGTGGAGGCATCGGTGAAGTCAGCCCACGCGGGATAACCAGGGACAAAGGTCTCGGGGAAGGCAACAAGCTGGGCACCGTTGGCCGCGGCTTCGCCGAGAGTGTCGAGCACCTTGTCGAGCGTCGCCGCCCGGTTCATGAACACGGGTGCGAGTTGTGCTGCGGCGACTCTCATCAGTCGCGAACCTAGCGAGGTCGACACCGGCAGACTGTCAATGCCAAGCTGAAGAGATGGACATCGATGTTGCCTCGGTCGACCACGCGCTCAGCACCACACGGGCGGTACGACGACGACTCGACCTCGAACGCGAGGTTGACCAGCAGATCATCCTCGACTGCATCGACGTCGCCGAGCAAGCGCCGACGGGTGGCAATCTGTCGAGCCGACGCTGGCTCCTTGTCCGCGACCCGAAGATCAAGGAAGGTCTCGCCGAGATCTACCAGCGCGGCGCCGGGCAATGGATGGTCAGCGCCGCCAATCGACTCGCCGGAAGTGGTCACCCGCAAGAACGCAACATGGCCTCCGCCGCCCACCTCGCAGAACATCTTGCAGAAGTTCCCGCAATCGTGATTCCTACGATCATCGGACGACACGACGACAGTGGTCGACCTGGCCTCTTCGACTCAGTCATTCAGGCCGGCTGGAGTTTCTGTGTGGCGCTGCGGGCGCGCGGTCTTGGCACAGCGTGGGTCACGGCCGTGCTCGCCGAGCAAGATGCCGTCAAGGAGCTGCTCGGCATCCCCGACCACATGACCGAGATCGCGATGTTCCCGGTCGCCTGGACCAAGGGCACCGATTTTTCCCCTGCGCCGCGTCATCCTGCGCGGTCGGTGACGTACTTCGACAGCTTCGAACGTACCTTCGAGTCGGGTCCGAGCGATCCCGTGCGTCTGGCTGATGGCCCGGGCACGATTGCCGAGATCGACATCGACGCTCCGCCCTCCGCCATCTGGCCGGTGATCACCGACATCAACCTGTCGGCCGCCTATTCGCCAGAGTTCCAGGGCGCAGAATGGGTCGACGCTGACGCGCCGATCGGTGTGGGGTCGTCATTCGTCGGCACCAACCACAACGATGCGTTCGGCGAGTTCAAGGTCCCATCGTTCATCGACACGTTCGACGAGAACGTGTCGTTCGGTTGGCGGACCTCAGACGTTGGCAACCCTGGGGCACGATGGCGATTCGATCTCGAGTCGACGGGCTCGAACACACGGTTGCGCTACTCGATGATCCTCGGTCCTGGGCCATCAGGCCTCACGATGGCGATCGAGTCGATGCCCGACAAGGAAGACCGCATCATCAACCGGCGGGTGCGCACTCAGCACACGGCGATGCTGCAGGTGGTGGCCGGCGTGAAGAGAACGGTCGAAGCGGCAATCTGAGTCCCACGTTGACGACACCGTGAACCAAAAAGCCCCTGGCAGCGTTGCTACCAGGGGCTTTGATGGTGGAGACGATGGGAATCGAACCCACGACATCTTGCTTGCAAAGCAAGTGCTCTGCCAACTGAGCTACGTCCCCAGAGGCACCCACACGATAGCGGCCCCACACGATCTCCCACCCGCGACGTTTCGGCGGCAATCTCGGGGCGATATGCCGCGGAATGCTGAGCTGAGCGCACCGAGATCGTTCATCCTCGGTGTCTGCGTCAGTCGTCTTTCAACGCGACGGCGTTCGGAGTCACGTTCATCTTCGGCTCGTACTCGGCCAACGCGACGTCACGGGCGTCGGATCGAATCGTTGCGCGGAGTACACCGCGACACTCGTCGCAGGGCCCGTAAAAGTCCTCGGTGACGGTCGATTGACAACGCGGGCACGCAAACTCCATTCCTCCGACGTTACAACGCGTACGATCCAGAGCGATGTCCGACTCGCGTCCGCCGATTTTCGACGATGGCGGCGGACTGCCCGATGTCGATCGCAGCAGACGCCGCACCGACCCCGGTGGCCCGGGCTCCGCCGAGAAAACGGTGTGGGACAGTGACGACGATGATTGGCATGGCCCGAACTATCTCGCGCGACGCGCAATCGTCGTCGCCCTGGTGGTCGCGGTCATTGCGGTCGCGGCCGTCCTGGTCGGTCGCATCATCGGCAGCGACGACAGCGGATCTGGGTCAGGCTTTGGCAACGCCGACTGGAACAACGTGGTCACGGTCGACAACAACTCGGGCACCGTCGTCGTCACCAATGCACAGGGTGAGGAGACCAACCGCTTCCGCTTCGGGCTCTCGTCACTGGCCGACACCGAGGTCATCGGTAGCACGCTGATCAGCGTCGATGCCGATGCGTTGGCTGTCGTGCCGCTCGACGCTGAAGCCGAGATCACGATTGCCGATGACGTCACCACCGTCGAGATCGCGTCCACCGGCACGTTGCTCAGGCCCTCGGGGAGCGCGCAGACCGTTGTCGCCCAGAACACATCATCGGAACGGCTGGTCATGGTGCACGGCCCGACCGGCGAAGTCATTGACACGTTGGCCACTGACCCAGTTCCTGGCGCGCGCTACGACCTCGCCAACGCACGAACTGAACCGGATGGACGCCACGTCCTCGTCACGGACACCGGCAACTTTCAAAGCGTTCTCTTCTCCTTCGATCGGAACGGACCGTCCTTCTTCCCTGGCCTTGCGCTCGCGGTCAACAACGACATCGTCGTCACGGCGGTCAACGTCGGAACCAACGCCAACGTCGCAGTATTCGACCACGCAGGTGAGCCGGGCGTGTCCGCCCGCACCTCCTCGGTCCGCGCGGGCATGATCAGCAGTGACAGGGTCATCCTCGTCGGCATCGACGGTGACGTGCTCGGGCTCGCACTCAGCGACGGTGACATCACCGAACTCGGCAGCCTGTCGATCGGAACAGTTGAGTTCGGCGACGTGGCCACCCGCGGCGACCGTCTCGTCGTGGTCGGTGAACTCGGCACTGCGTTGATCGACGCGGACGGCACGATCGTCACGGAATTGCCTGGCGCTCGACCCACAACGTCGGGCGTCGACGAACTCGCTCCACGTCGTACGACCTGCCTGACCGTGGAGCGCGAAACTGCCGGCGAGCTTGCAGTGATCGACTTCGAGACGGGAACGGTCGGAGCCGAAGCGTTGGCCAGCTCTGACGTGCTTGGCACCGTCGACGGATGCCAACCAATCGTTCCAACATCGGCCGGCTATCTCTCGCTCACCGCTGAGGCAGTGAGCCCAGTGACTCTCGTCGGTGATGTCATCGCCATCTCACCCGACGGCGGAACGATCGGCGTGGAACGGGCTAACCGCCTCGAACTTCTTCCGCGGGTCACCGCGAACCCGACCGACGATGCAGACGCGATCGAGCCGGTGGACGTCGGACGCAGTGGCCGCCAGATCTTCTTCGCGGAGCTCTGACCCACATGAGTGACTCAGGCATGAATGATTCGGGCGCGAATGACCCCTTCATTGAGATCGATCGGGGCGACACCGTCTGGCGCTTTGAGCGCGAGTTCCTCACATCGAACTGGACGTGTCTGTTCGGCAACGGCTGCAAGGGCATCTTGCAAGAAGACGCGACCGAGTTGAACCAAGGCTGCTGCTCACTGGGTGCTCACTTCGGCGACGGCCCGGCCGGTCAAAATGAGGCAATGCAGGTGCAGGCCTATGCGGCGATGCTCGCACCATCCAACTTCCAGTTCTTCGACGCCGCACACGATCCCGAGAGCACCCCGGGCGCACTCAGCATCTACGGCGACGACGGACGCACCCACACTCGCGTCGTCGACGGTGCGTGCATCTTTCTCAATCGGCCCGGCTTCGACGGGGGCGAGGGCTGCGCGCTGCACATCGCTGCACTCGAGTCCGCGGAGTCACCGACCGAATGGAAGCCCTCGGTCTGCTGGCAGCTTCCGCTGCGCATCGACTGGGAAGAGGTCGATGCCGACACCGAGACGGCAACCGTGCGTCGTTGGAGTCGCGCCGACTGGAGCACGCACGGTGAGACGATGGCCTGGTGCTGCACTGAGCGGTCCGACGGCGGTGAGGCGTACAGCGGCAGCGAGCAAGTCATCGACTCCCTGCGCGACGAACTCACCGCGCTCGCCGGTGATGAGGTCTACGTCGAACTCACCCGACGCCTCACAAACTGATCAAGCGCCCACCCAGTCGACAGATCGTCAGATGATGTTGATTGCGTCGAGCACCTGCTGCACGTTGACGTTGCCGACATCACCCGTGGTCGAGCCACGCCAATCGGTGCGCTTGGTTCCCCACGAGACGAAGTCATGTGCCGTGGTCTTGACGACCGGCGCATCGTCATCACAATGATTCGCAACGGTCCAACCGTCGGGGCCCGGTGACAGGCAGAAGCTGTTCGCACCTGGCCCGTCGAACACAATGTTGACCGGTTGGTCAGGCCCAGCCCCGAGCTCGGCGGCACACATCTGTGGGAGGCCCGCCAGCATCCACTCGACCGTTGCATGCAGCGCGTCTGGGTCGCGCGGCAGGATCGAGGCACGCTCGACGGCAGCGCCGATGTCGTGACGCAGATGGCAGTAGTGATCGAAGACGATGGCATTGGCCAAGATGTGGAGCGGGTGCGTCCCAAGGTCGCTGATCGGCACGACCATGTCGGCGGTCGGCGGTTCTTGCAGGGCAGCAAGAGCAGCGACGCCCTTCTCGCTCCACTCGTCATAGGCGGCGGACACCTGCTCAGCGGTCCAGTCGCGGCGGTCGCCCACCGGCACCTCGGCGGCCATCTCGGACTTTCCGCTGTCACCGACGTCGATTGTTTCGGGCGCGGCGATCTGCTGAAAGACGGCAGCCATGTGCTGGGCAACGTCTTGCACGCGCCACCCACCGCAACCACTGGCCGCTTCCCACTCATCGGGGGAGAGGGACGCGAAGATCCCCTTTGCTCGGTTGACCTCAGTCTGGAGTGCGGCGATGGCGGCCTGTGTCATGACGTCCAGCATGACACGGGTAACGAATCCGTGCGTGAGGCAACGGGTCCACTGCCGCGACGACGAGCGCTGCGTGAAGCGGATGCATCATCACCGGGATTACGGTCGCGACATGCGCGTCGACATGATGACCGGCCCGAAACCACTCCAGCAGATGGGTGGACTGGCGAACGCCACCAAGGCTGCGGGCTTCGACGGCATGCTGTTCACCGAGGGAGGCCGCACGGCGTTTCCAGCCGTCACGGCAGCGGCGCTGGCCGAGCCTGACCTTCACTACTCGACCGGGATCGCCGTTGCCTTTCCGCGCAGCCCGATGATCTCCGCCCAGGTCGCCTGGGAACTCCAGGAAGCGACCGGCGGTAACTTTCGCCTCGGCTTGGGCACGCAGGTCCGGACCCACATCGTTCGACGCTACGGCGGCGAGTTCGAACGGCCCGGCCCGCGTCTCCGGGACTATGTACTCGCAGTGAAGGCGTGTTTCGCCGGCTTTCGTGGCGAGCAGCTCGATCATCACGGCGAGTTCTACGAGCTCACGTTCCTCAACGCGCAGTGGAGTCCGGGCGCGATCGACCTTCCGGACCCTCTCGTCGACATCGCCGCGGTGAATCCCTGGATGTTGACCATGGCGGGCGAGGTTGCAGACGGTGTGCACGTGCATCCCATCGCCGAACCGGGCTACATCGATCGCCACGTGATCCCGTCGGTGGCAGCGGGCGCCGCGAAGACCGGCCGCTCACCCGACGAGATCGCACTGATCGTCCCGGTGACGACCATCGTGGGCGACTCTGATGAAGAGATTGCTCGCGATCGCGCGGCCGCCAAGCAGATGCTGTCGTTCTATGGCTCCACGCCTAACTACGCGTTCATCTGGGACGAAGCCGGCTTCGAAGGAACAACCGCGCGAATCCGCGACAAACAGAAGGCGGGCGACTTCGCCGGAATGGCCGCAGAAATCACCGACGACCACCTCGCCACGTTCTGCACCGAGGCCAGTTGGGACGGCCTCGCTGACGCGCTCACACAGAAGTACGCCGCGACGACCGAGCGACTCGTGCTCTACAACGCTGGCAACGAGACACCCGAACGCTTCGAGAAGTACGGCACTGTCGCACAGCTCATCACCGCCGCGACCGGGTGATGAGCGCCCAGTCCGTTCTCAACTCAGGGTGAAACCGAGACTCAAACGGAGACTCAAACCGAGCCGAGGACACGATCGGTGTAGGCGTTACGGAACGTACCGGTCGGGTCGAGCTTGCGGCGAAACGCCTGGAACGCATCCCACTCGGGGTAACGATGGGCGAGCGTCGCGGCGGTCTGATAGTGCAGCTTGCCCCAGTGCGGTCGTCCGATGTAGTCGTTCATGATCTGCTCGACGCCCTGGAAGTAGGCCTCGTACGGGACTCCGATGTACTGGTGGACAGCAATCCAACCCGACGCACGACCGTTGCCGGTCGACAGTGGAATGTCGTCAGCTGCCGAGCATCGAACTTCGATCGGGAACATTGGCTTCACCGGCAGCGTCTTCACCAGCGCCTCGATGCGGCCGAGCGCGTCAGGCACCGCGTCGAGCGGCACGCCGTACTCCATCTCAAGGAATCGCACCTTGCGCGGGCTCGCGAAGATCCGATCGCTTCGATCAATCAGTTCACGCTCCGACGCGGCCGACATGACGAGCTTGGCGACTTTGGGCGCCATCTTCGGGAAGCGACGGCCGACCCGGCACACCGTTCCGAAGGCCAGGTTCTCACCGATCCACTTGTCTCGAATGTAGGCCGCCTTCGACTGCGGCGCGGCCGGCGCATCAGTCACGGTGTTGCGCTTCACCTGGCATCGACGAGCGCCGGGCATCATGTAAAACTCAACGTGATCCGTTGAGTGCATCACGGTCCGGAAGTCGGCGATTACATCGTGCAGCGGTTCGATTGTTTCGACAGCGTGCAGGTTGAATGCCGGCACGCAACGCAGCGTCACCTCGGTGAGGATCCCGAGCGCGCCGACACTCACGCGGGCAATCCGGAGCAATTCTGGGTCGTTCTGCTCGTCGGCACGCATGATCGTGCCGTCTCCGGTGACCATTTCGAGGCCAACAATGCGGGTCGAGATGTTGCCGAGCCCGGCGCCGGTGCCATGCGTGGCGGTGGCCGTTGCGCCGGCAATCGACTGATAGGCAATGTCACCCAGGTTCGGGAGTGCCAGCCCACGACTCGCGAGCTCGTTGTTGAGCGCATGGATCCTGATGCCGGCCTGCACGGTGACGTCGTGGCCGTCGGTACTCAGCACCTGCTTCATCGCGTCGAGCGAGACGAGATGTCCATCGGTCATTGCCGTGTCCGTGAATGAGTGTCCGCTGGCGATGACCTTGACGCGTTCGCCGGCCGCATGGGCAGCGGTGACGATGCGGACGATGTCGGCCGTCGACGTCGGCTCATGCACACCCATCGGGTGACACCGCTGATTGCCGGCCCAGTTGCGAGTAGGAACGCTCATCACCCGAGCGTAGGTCTCGCGTCGAGTTACTTCGGGGTCGGGACCAGGTGTCACGCTCAGCGAGTTCTGGGTCGACCTTGGTGACTGGCTGCCGGAACCGCCAGTCGGTTGCTAGAAAGCAGGCATGGCCGATCTGTTCAGCAACGAGCCGATCCCGACCGATCAACTCCCCCGACTCGCTGACGACGCATTCGTACCCGTCGACCCCCGCTATCTCCAAGTGAGTCTCACCGGCCTTGCGCTGACAGCAACGGTCGTCGCAACTGGCACGGTGGTCCTCGCGACGCAGTCCGAGTGGAGTGTTCTCGCGCTCCTCATCGGCAGCGCCGCCTTGCTGGTGCTGGTGCTGGTCGCGGTGATGCGCGTGTTCGAGGTTCGGCGACTCGCCTATCAACTCCGCGAGCACGACCTCTCGCTGAGAAGTGGCGTGATCAGCCACCGAGTCGAATCACTGCCATTCAGTCGTGTCCAGCACGTCAACATCCACCGCGGCCCAATCGAACGATCGCTGGGCCTCGCCACGCTGCAGGTGAGCACGGCGGGCCCCGACATCAGCATTCCCGGCCTGGCTCGAGCGGACGCCGAGCGGATCAAACTCCTCGTCACCGAACGTGCCGACGCCGTGGTCGACGACGACCCCCCAGCACCCTCGCTCCCACCACCACGACCTCCGACGGGATGATCGACCTCTCGGTTCCGCAACGGCAGTCGCCCTTGGCCATCGTGTTCCTCGGTCTGCGCATTCTTCGTTCATTGGGCATCGCGCAAATCGTCATCGTCGTGCTGTTCATCATGCGCGCACCGTTCAATGGAGCGCTGAGCGTGCTGCCCTTCGTGATCATCGTCGCCTTCGGCGGATTCTCGGCGTTGGCGTGGTGGCGATACACCTTTCAGGTCCTCGACGATGAGTTGGTCGTCACCAAGGGCATCGTGCGTGTGGTCCGTCTGAACGTGCCCATCGAGCGAATCCAGAGCATCGCCATCGAACAACAGTTGCTGCACCGGCTGACCGGTCTGGTCAAGGTCGCCGTTGACACTGCAGGCAGCAATGAGGCGGAGTTCTCGATTGATGCAGTTGCTCGACCGGTGGCTGAGGAGCTGCAGCGCCGGGCCGTGACGGCTGTTCCCACACCGGTGAAGATCGGTAGTGCACTCCCTCCACCCGTGCTGGCCGAGGACCGCGTGGTGTTCACCCACGACGGGCGCCGGCTGTTGGCGATGGCACTCACGACGTGGCCGCTCACCGGACTGCTCGTGCTTGGTCCCCTGCTTGCGTTCGGAGGCGACTTCTTCAACCGACTCCCCGACGTCGGGCTCGGCGATCAGCCGTTCCGCTGGTGGTGGGTACCCGTCGGTATCGCTGGCTTCATCGTGTTCAGCATCGTGCTCAACATCATCCGGGTCTTCCTCCAGGATTGGGAGCTCAGCCTGCGGGCGAGCGCCACGAGCCTCCGCCGCACCTCGGGCCTGCTGTCGAGAACGAGCACGGCGAGCAGCGTCGATCGCATCCAAATGGTGACGAGCGCGCAGAACCCGCTCCAACGACGGGCCGGGCTGCGCGGCATCGAACTCGCGACCGTCGGTCAGCGCAACCTGTCAGTCGATGGGTGTGACGATGCACAGTTCACGACGGTGCTGACTCTGGCTGCGGTCACGCCGATCGAGGAGCTGCTACTCGACCGACGGATTCATCCTGCCGCGGTCTGGCTGGCTGTTCGTAACGCCACCGTGGTCTGCGCGTTGCTGACCGGAGCACTCTTCTGGCTCATCGGCTGGTGGTCACCGCTCGCCCTCACTCCCATTCCGCTCGTCTGGGCGACCACACGACTCCACGTCGCCAACTTCCGATGGGGGCTCGGTCAACAATTGGCCAGCTCGAGCCACGTGCTCTCGTTGAGGACCGAGCAGGCAGTGCTCCACAAGACGAATGCCGTTACGGTGACTCAGTCGATCTTCGAACGCCGCCGTGGATTGGGCCGGGTGCAGCTGATGACTGCATCCGGCGCAATCTCCATCGGGATGATCCCGATCGAGGAAGCGCACGCTGCCCGCGACACAATTCTCCATGCGGTCGAGATCGACACACGGCCCTGGATCTGAGCCCGCCTACCGACCCGCTGGACTCCGAGTGACGATCGCGAAGGTCAACAGAAACAGCCCGGCCGATCCCGTAAGGGCAATGGGCAAGGTGCTCCACAGCACCGAGCGCCACGCCGCCGGCGATCTCGCCGACCGATTCAGCCTGTCCGAGGAACGACTGGACGGTGGCGCGCACGTTGCTCGGCGTCCGGCGGTTCACCCAGATCGTTGCCACCGCCGGGATAATTGCCCAACCGATTCCCCGCACGACAAAGGTTCCAGCAATGCCCACCCACACGTTCGGCGCCCACGCCAACACGATCGTCCCTGCCACGGCAAGCCCGACGCCCCAGAGGTAATAGCGCCGAGGCGCGCCGGCGCCACCGACTCGCGTCTCAATGAAACGCAGAGCAAGAACACCCGCGAGCAACCCGACGACACCAAGCAGGGTGAACCACACGATGGGGTTCGCAGTCTCGGGAAAGCCAAGATCGATCAGCCGTCGGTTGAACAGCCGATCGACGGCTTCAGCACCACTGTTCAGCGTCAGCGTGGCACCCAGCACGAGGAAGATCTGCGTGTCGTGGCGCGCCAAGCTCACGCCTTCTTTGAAGATCGCCTTTGACTCGGCAAAGCGGTGTTCGGTCACCGGTGTGAAGTTGTGTTCGGTAAACAGCAGCGCGACAAACAAGCCGAGCGCCAGGCGGATCAGCCCCATCACGATCATCGCCGTTGCAAGATCGGTTGCCCAGGCCAGCACCCCGGAAGCTGCCAGACCGACGACCCCGCCGAGGAGTCGCCACCGCTCACGGCGGGCGAGAACCTGATCGATGCGCAACGGGTCGTTGAGTTCGTCGGTGATCCACGCCACGTCAGCGCCGCTCATGAACGTGAACCCCACGCCCCAGGCGACCTGCGTGAGTAAGAGTGGAACGAAATCGGTGGTCAGGCCGACCGCGGCAAACGCCAACCCCATGATCACGTGCGAGATCACAATCGAGCGCTTGCGGCTGAGGGTGTCGGCGACAACGCCCGTCGGGATCTCAGCGATCAATACGGCGACTTCGAGCGCCGTTCCGAGCAGCACCAACTGCAGCGGTTCGAGGTCTGCATCGGTGACGAAGTAGATCAGCGCGGCGAGGCCATACCCGCGAAAGGTTGCGCTCGACAGCGCGGTCCACCACAGGAAGACCGGGACCGGGTCACGCGTTGCCACCCGCGCGACCGTACGTCATCATTCCATCGCGCCTGCACAGCCAGTGACGTCGATCCCTCTGATCTCGTCAATCTCGATGTGTACTTCTTCGATTAATGGGGAGTGGACACCTCTGTGGCTTGTTCCAGTACCTCGACGGCGCGCTCAAGCTCGGTGATCGTCGTGGTGCAGTGCACCGAAAGACGCAGCAACGGCGGCAGGTTCCGCCGCTCCACGTCGTAGCGCGATGAGCCGACGAACGTGACCGACGCGTTGACGCCGGCACGGCCAAGCGCTGCCTGCAAGTTCGCCGAGGAGACGGACGGCGTTGCGGTGGTCACGATGCCGGATTGCTCGATGCCTTCGTCGTAGATGGTCATCCCGATGTCGGCGAGCATCACGCGGAGCTGCGCTGCTCGTTCGGTGATCGTTGCCTGGATCCGATCGACTCCGATCTCGAGAGCGACATCAACAGCGGCGCCAAGACCGAGCCAACCGGCATGGCTGTACTCCCAGTATTCGAAACGTTGCGCACCGTCGGCGAACGTGTAGTCGTCGGTACTCGACCAGTCCGCTCCATGGTGGTCGGGCTGCGACGGAGTCACCCGGTCGAGGATCGCCGTGCGGGCGTAGAGGAATCCTGTGCCGCGCGGACCACGCAGGAACTTGCGGCCGGTGGCGGAGAGGAAGTCACAGCCAATTTCATCGACGTCGACGATGCGTTGCCCAACGCTCTGGCATGCGTCGAGGAGGTACGGCACCCTCGCGGCATTGGCGAGGCGACCGACCTCGACAGCGGGGTTCACCAAGCCACCGTTCGTGGGGACGTGCGTCAACGAAATCAGTGCGACGTCGTCGGCACGCTCGAGCCGCTGCGCCAACGCGTCAACCGACACCTGGCCGTCTTCATCGCTCGGCACCCGATCGATCACGATGCCGCGCGTCTTGGCAGCATGGATGAAGGCAATGGCGTTGGCGCCGTATTCGTGATCGTGCACGATGATCCGTTGACCCCGCTCCATCGGAATCGACCAGAACGCAGCATTCCAGGCCTCGGCGGCACTGCCGAACCGAGCAATCTCCGACGACTCCGCCTCGATCATTCGGGCGATCGACGATGCCACATTCGCGTCAGCATCGACCATCACCTTGGCGGCTTCATAACCACCGATCGTTGCCTCGAGCTGGAGATGGCCCACCTGCACATCGAGAACCCGCTGGTCGGGCAACGATGATCCACAGTGATTGAGATGGATCAGTGTGTCGGTACATCCGGGCGCGGAACTGCGCACGTCTGCGATCTCGTTCTCGGTCAGCGGCACAGCGAGCGGCACAGTCACCGGCTCGACGCTACAAGCGACGCGGCGACCCGGGTCGAACCCCGGGCCGTCGGCCGAGCACGCTGATCGTGCCGCTCAGGCGAGTGCGTCGAGCAACGCGTTTTCCACCACTTCGGTCAGGGCCGGGTGAATGTAGAGGACCGATTGCGCGATGTCTTCGGCCCTCTGGTCGAACTCCATTGCCTGGATGATCGGCTGAATCAACGTGGCGGCCTGCGGGCCCAGGATGTGCGCGCCGATGATCAAGCCCGTCTCTGAGTTGACGAGCACCTTTGCGAAACTGGTCTCATCCACGATCGCCCATCCGTAGGCCGTGCCGGCATAGTCACGCTTGCCCACGGTGAACGGAACGCCTTGCGCTTCGGCGTCTTGCTCGGTGAGGCCGACGCTGGCCACCTGGGGGTTGGAGAACACGGCACCGGGCACGGCCTTGTAGCTCTGGCGGCGAATCTTGTCAGGGTTCGCGATGTTCCAGAACGCGACGGCTGCCTCAGCGTTGGCGAGGTGCTTGAGTTGATAGCTGTTGGCGATGTCGCCAATGGCCCACACCCCTTCGACATTGGTGGCCATCGTGTCATCGACCACCACGGTGCCGTGGTCGTGGCACTCGAGCCCACCGCTCTTCACGTCGAGCAGATCGCTGTTCGGTTCGCGTCCAGTAGCAACCAACAGTTCGTCGACCACGATCTTTTCTCCACCGTGAGTGATCACGATGCCATCGTCGTTGCGCTCGACTTTGGTTGGCACATGCCCCATGCGGAGATCAACGCGTTGGGAGAAGATCTCCGTGAACCGTTCGGCGACGTCATTGTCGAAGCCGCGCAAGAGACCGTTGGAACGATTCATCATCGTCACCTCGCTGCCGAGGGCCGAGAAGACGTGGCCCATCTCGACAGCGATGAAGCCGCCACCGATGATCCCGAGACGCTTCGGCAGGTCGGGCAGCCGCATGATCGTGTCGGACGTGTGGAACCCGGTCTCGGCCAAACCCGGGATTGGCGGCGTGACCGGTCGGGCACCCGCTGCGAGCAATATCTGCGGGGCGGTGAGGTGGCGTTGCGGGCCCTCGTTCATATCGACTTCAAGCAGCTTGTCGCCTGCGAAACGGGCGGTGCCCTCGAACAGGGTGACGTTGGGCGACCCAGTCGCGCGGTACTCGCGGCCACTGGCAGAGATCGAGTCGATGCGCCCGAACACGCGATCGCGAAGTGCCGCGAAGTCAACCCCGTTGTACTGCGTCTCGATGTTCAGCTTGCCCGAACGCTGCGCGGACAGCGCCGCGTCGGCAGGCAGGACGAACATCTTCGACGGAATGCAGCCGACGTTGAGGCAGGTGCCGCCGTACGTCCCCCGCTCGATGATGGCAATGTTCCAGTCGTTCATGTACTCAGGGATCGAGTTGCCTGAACCCGACCCCACGATGATCAGGTCGAATTGTTCGGTCTGCGTTTCAGTCACGCAGCGATACAACCACATCCCGTTTGCGTACCCACCATGGATCGCCGATGACACAACATGGGTGCGCAAACGAGACAGTGCGCCGGTCGGCGTGGCAGGGTGGGGCGATGTTCGAAGAACAGGCGGGCCAACAGGCAGGACGGTTGTCGGGAGACGGGTTCGTTCGGTGTAGTGACGGCCACGTTCGATGGGGTGTGTTCGGAGCAGCCGGTGTGGTGTTTGTCCTGCGCGAAAGCGATGGGCCGAAGGTCATGCTGCAGAAGCGATCGCAGATGGCCCACGAAGGCGGCACGTGGAGCTGCGCCGGCGGCGCGCTCGACCAGGGCGAGATGCCAATGGAAGGTGCGCTGCGCGAAGCCTCAGAAGAGGTTGGCGTCGTTCCGGGCACGCCGCGATTGCTCGGCGAGTACATCTTCAAGCCGGCCCTCGATTGGGCCTACACCACCGTCGTGGTCGAGGTCGACGAACGGTTTGGCAGCTCGATCAACTTTGAGACCGACGCAGTCGAGTGGTTTGCTCCCGCCGACGTCGAGCAGCTCGCTCTCCACGCAGGCTTTGCGGCAGCGTGGCCTCACCTCCGCCAGATCGTGCAATCCGCAGACTGAATCACACCGGGATCTGACCCCTCGTGCGACGCGGACAGATCAGCCGATGATGTTGGCGGCGCCGTTGTTCACACCGACAAGGTGGGTGTCGTCGGCAAAGCGGGACATGCGCCAGTTGCTGTCGATATCGACATGCCACTCGCTGACCGAAGTGTTCTGTGGGCTGGCGACCGGGAGCTGACGGAGATCGAAAGATGCTCCGGGCCAACGGCGGACCGCAGTCACCATGATGACGCCGCCATGGCACACGACCCACACCGTCTTGCCGCGGTACTCCTTCACAACCCGATCGGTTGCCGTCATCACGCGGTCGGCGAACACCAGACCTGACTCGCCGCCTGGCGACAGGGGGTTCTCCCAGTCACTCCATGGGGCGATGCCGTACTTCTCGGTGTACTGCGCGATCGTCAGGCCTTCGGCTTCGCCCGACGTGCGTTCCATCAGATCTGCGTGCTGTTCGGGCACCATGCCGAGCGGCTCGGAGATGATCTCGGCGGTGTGGACTGCTCGTTGCATCGTGCTGACCAACACTGCATCGGGCCGCATCGACTCGTCGGCCGCCAGTCGTGAACGAAGCGCTTCGGCCTGCGCGACGCCAAGATCGGTCAACCCGCCGCACGACTCCTGGCCGCTCAGCCAACCCTCGGCATTCGAAGCCGACTGGCCGTGGCGGATCAGAATCATGCGTGTCACGTCGCTCATCGCCCCAGCATGACATCACTGCCGCACACCGGTCCAGACGCCGTGCGAACAGGTGGAGGGCACAGCGGTCATAACATCATGTCCATGACCGACGCGGCGCTGACCACCACTGTCCGCACCGTGCAGGGCACCTGCCACCACGACTGTCCCGACTCATGTGGCTGGATGGTCACAGTAGAAGAAGTGCCCGACGCAGCGCCGGTCGCGGTGAAGCTCCGCGGCTGGTCCGAGCATCCGTATTCAGCTGGCGAGTTGTGCCCCAAGGTCAACCGATTCCTCGATCGGGTGTACAGCCCAGAGCGCCTCCTCCACCCACTGCGACGAGTCGGGCCCAAGGGCAGCGGCGAATTCGAGCAAATCACCTGGCACGAAGCGCTCACCGATATTTCCGCCAACCTGCATCGCGTCATCGACGAGCACGGCGCCGAAGCCGTCCTCCCCTACTCCGATGCCGGCAACCAGAGCTTGGTCTCACTCATGGGATTGAGCGGACGATTCTTCGGCCACATGGGAGCGACCAAACTGGTGCGCGCCATCTGCGGCGTCACAGTTGGCGCCGGCATGAGCAAGACCATGGGCTCACCGCGCGGCCTCGACCCAATGGAGCACGAACACAGCAAGCTCATCATCCTGTGGGGAACCAACACCCGACTCACCAATCGTCACCTCTGGCCGACGATCGAGACAGCTCGAGCCAACGGCGCGCGGCTCGTCGTGATCGATCCAATTCGCACCCTCACCGCTGACGCGGTCAACTCTGCGGTCGGTGACCAGTTCATCCAGCCGCTGCCCGGCACCGACATCGCCATGATGCTGGCCGTGATGCACGTGCTGATTCGCGACGGCCTCACCAACGATGACTGGGTCGCCGACCACACACTCGGCTTCGACGAACTGCGCGCCGCAGTGGCCGACTGGACTCCAGAACGCGCCGCCGAAGTCTGCAGTGTGGACGCCACCGTCATCACCCAACTCGCACATGACTACGCAACCATTCGACCGGCCGGAATCCGGACCCTGGTCGGACCGGAACACCACGAGAACGGTGCCATGTTCCACCGAACGCTGGCCTGTCTCCCCGCGCTCACAGGAGCCTGGGCCGAACGTGGCGGTGGATTGTCGAAAAGCACCGGAGCATGGACTGAGAGCAACATTGATGTCGACGCGATGCTGCGGCCGGACATGGAAGTAGGCGACGCACGCACACTGAACATGAGCCGCCTTGGAGAGATTCTGACGCACCCGCATGCTGGCGAAACTGACGGTCCTGGCATCCATGCCTTCATCAACTGGAACTGCAACCCGGTCGTGACCACGCCGAATGCCGAGGCAACGCGACGCGGTCTGCTTCGAGATGACCTCTTCACGGTCGTCCACGAACAGTTCATGACCGACACCGCGCGCTACGCCGACATCGTGCTGCCAGCAACAACGCAGATCGAAGCCGACGACATCGTGCTGTCATGGGGCTCACTGCACATCAACTACAACCACGCAGCGATCGACCCGCCCGGCGAAACGGTGAACAACACCGAACTCTTCCGGCGCCTTGCGGCTGCAATGGGCTACACCGAACCAGCGCTCTTCGACGACGACGACACGATCATGCGCGAGGCGCTCCCCGCCATCGATATCGATGCATTGCGCTCATCGGGTTGGCTCCGAGCGGATTACCCCGATGACGGTCGCCCCTTTGGCGACGGCGACTTCGACACGCCAACCGGTCGCGTCCACCTCGCGTCCGACGAACTCGAAGCGATGGGTCAACCCCGAATGCCGACCTACGTTGCACCGAACGAGGGGCCCGGTGGCGATGCCACCCTCGTTGCTCAATTCCCACTCCAGCTCCTCACCCCCAAGCATCACGCTCGATTCCTCAACTCGGGTTACTCCCATCTGCCGAAGCATGGGCCTGCCGAGGGTGGGCCGTTCGTCGAACTCTCTGCTGAAGACGCCGCGCATCGCCAACTTGCAGACGGAGACGTTGCACGCGTGTGGAATCACCGGGGGTCGATCGAAGTCCCAGTGAAAATCACCGAGCGACTGCGCCCCGGGGTCATCGCGATCCCATGGGGATGGTGGAGTGCACATCACTCAGATGGCAAGACCGTCAACGCACTCACCAACGACACCCTGACGGAGTGGGGCGGCGGCGTCGCGTTCTGGGACACGCTGGTCGAGGTGGGTCACCCCGCCTGATCAGAGCGGCGTATTCACCACTCGCAAGATCGTGGTCGTCGTCGTGATGTCGAGGCGCCGCGTGAACAACACCTGCACATCGCCCGTCGTCCCCAACAATTCATCGATGGAATCGACCAGCCCGGTGGCATCGGGTTGCACGGGCCCGGTGAGCTTCACGATGACCTGACCGTCGACGATTGTCAGGCCCTCCACCGCCACTTCGTTGACCGTGGCCCATGCTTCGACCTCGACCTCGACGGGACCGAACAGCACCTCGTCCCTTGTGGGTTCAGGCTCTCCGTTCGGGACATCCTCGCGCTTCAACCAGGTCAGCTGGACTTCCAACGTCTGCTCGAGCTCGGCGTCAAGACGTTCAATCAGTGACGCCACCGACGGCGCGTCACCGACACCACTTGCGTCGACACGCACGACGCCATCGGCAATGGTCAATGCGTCGCGCCGGCGACCGCTCGGTGGTGCGTCCTCGGCCAACCAGTCGTCGACGATGATCTCGACTTCAGCTTGCAACCGCTCTTCGTCGCTGACAATCGTGGTCGTCGGCACGGCGGTCGTGGTCGTAACGGCGCGCTGCACCTGATCCCATTCAGTCGACACGATTCGATCAGCGCCGAACTCTGCCTCCATCGCTTCGACCAATGCCGTCTGGTCGATGGGCGGCTCGAAGCTGCGCACCGACACCGTGATGCGCTCACCTTCGAACGTGATGTCGGGAGTGCGCGTTGCTTCCACCGGTCCCAACCATGTGGCGACGATCTGTTGTGCCTCGATCTCACGGTCACTCTGTTCCACGGCGGAGGTCGACGCTTGGAACAGTGGGATGGCGATCGCGACCACCACGATCAACACCATTGCCGAAACGGCCAGCGAACGAAGACCTGTCGTTGCAAGTCGCTTCGGCGGAACAAATCCCGTGATGACGAACACGACAGCGCCGGCGAGGATGATCGCGGCCAGGTTGGTCGTGTACAGCAACATCGCGCCGCGCGCGAATGTTGGGTTCCCTGCTTCGAGCGTGATGCCGACCGTTGCCAGCGGCGGAATCAACGCGACGGCAACGGCAACGCCAGGCAACGAACTCGACGTGTCCTTGCGCACCGTCGCATACGCGCCAGCGGTACCCGCTCCGAGCGCCACGACGAGGTCGCGGATGTCCGGGGCAACACGACTGGTGACCTCGCCAGGTAGCTCGCCGTTCATGAAGATCGCAGCGAGGACGTAGGAGAGCGCGATGGAACCAACAGTGGCCAACGCGACCACGCCGAACGAACGCAGCGCTTTGCGAAAAAGAGCCATCGAAATGCACGCTGCCGTCGCGAGAACAGGCGTCATCAAGGGCGCGAGCAGCATGGCTCCGATCACCACGGCAGCGGAGTCTGCAGACAAGCCCATGACGGCGACGATGACCGACAGCGTCGTCATCATCGCGAACCGGAACCCCCAGTGCTCTTGCCGCCTGATCGCAAGTTCCAACATCACGCGTTGGCGCTCTTCGGAGTCGAGATGTCGGTGCCACCACACGCGCGGTCGCTGCAAGGTGGTGAGTGACGGATCCTGGTCACTCGCGCCCGTGCCGGTGCTCGACGCAGCGCCTCGGGTATCAGTCATCGAGCCGAGGTTACGAAATGTGGAGCACGAATCAGCAGCGCCGGAGGTGCCAGCGTTCCCGTCTACGTTCAGCGACACCATTAACCTGGCCGAATGGCTGGGGAATTGATCTACGCATTCCGCGTCCTGCGCCTCCCGCTGCTCGATGCCGGCGGGGCTCCCATCGGGCGCGTCGAAGACCTGGTGGCTATTCCCGGCCGTCCAGGCGACGAGGACGAGGCCGGCATTCCACCGAAGATTGTGGGTTTTGTCGCCTCCAGCCAGCGCCGACGGATCTTCGTCAACGCCAATCGAGTGAGCGAGTTAAACGGCGACGGTGTGCGGCTGCAGAGCTGGGACGTCGATCTCAACCCGTTCAAGCCGCGCCCTGGTGAGGTCTTGATCAACGCCGAGCTCATCGATCGCAAGGTCGGCAACGAAACGGTCAGCGACATCGCCATGCAACCGAAGTCCGATGGTCGCTCATCATGGTGGGAGATCGACAAGGTTCGCCTGGCTTCGCGTAGCTCACTCCGACGCCGCCCGACGTACCGACTCGTCGACTACGAGCAAGTGCCGGCACTCTTCGACAAGCCGACTGAGATGCAGGCCGAAGCAGCCCGTCTCCGAGATTTCCATCCGGCTGAAGTCGCTGCGTTCGTGCGCGCGCTCAGCAGCGAGCAACGCCACCAGATTGCGGAAGCAATGGATGACGAGCGACTCGCCGACGTGCTCGAAGAACTGCCAGAGGAAGAGCAGGTTCGTATCGTCGAGAGCCTCGACCGCGAGCGGCTTGAAGGCGTCTTCGATGAGATGGACTTCGATGACCTCGCCGATTTGCTCGGCCAGATGTCGAAGACGCAGCAGGAACAGATGCTCGACGTCATGGACGACGACGATGCCGCAACGGTGCGCCGCCTGCTGTCGTACGAAGAAGGTACCGCCGGTGGCCTGATGACGCCCGAGGTGATCATCCTCGGTCCCACCGCAACCGTCGCCGAGGCCCTGGCACAGGTGCGTCACCCGGACTGGGTCGTCAGCATTGCTGCACAAGTTTTCGTGTGCAACGCACCGTTCAAGGCCCCGACCGGCAAGTTCCTGGGCATCGCGCATGTCCAGCGTCTGCTGCGCGAGCCGCCCAACATGGAGATCGGCCGCCTCCTCGACGATGTTCCCATCGTCAGCCCAGAGATCAGCGACCGCGAAGTTGCTGAACGTCTTGCCAGCTACGACATGCTCGCAGTCGCAGTGTGCGACCAGGCTGGTCGCCTGCTCGGCGCGGTCACCGTCGACGACGTGATCGACCGCATGCTTGGACCCGTGTGGCGCAAGCGGCAGCGCCCATCACGCACACCGGAAGTGAGCGCCACATGAGACGGCGCGAGAACCTCTCCGAACCGCGGTCGTCGCATCGCATCGGCGTGCAATACGACTCAGACGTCTTCGGGGCATTCGCTGAATCGATCGCGAACTTCCTGGGTACGGCGCGGTTCCTCGTCTTTCAAACGATCGTCATCGCGCTCTGGATCATCCACAACATCGCGGCGCCGGACCGATTCGTCTTCGACTCCTGGGCACGTGGTTTCGTGCTGCTCACGCTTGTGCTGTCGGTCCAGGCCTCATACGCCGCGCCGCTGATCTTGCTTGCCCAGTCCCGTCAGGAACGCCGAGATCGGATCACGTCCGAGAATGACCGCGAAGTCGCCGAACGAACTCAGAGCGACACCGAGTTCCTCGCTCGCGAAATCGCGAGTGTCCGCGTCACAATGAGCGACATGGTCACCGGCGAAGACTTCGGCGACCGAATCGATCGCCTGCATGAGACAATCGAAGCGTTGTCAACGCAGGTTGCTCAGCTCTCGGGGTCGACGCCGAGCGGCGACACAAGCGACAGCAACTCGATCGTGGCCGACGAGAACTGATCAGGCTGCTCCCACGGGCCGAGATGATCGGTCCCGATTTCACGCACCTCAGCACCGAGCGCCTTGGCCAACGCCCGCTGTTTACGGGGGTTCACGAGACGATCGTGGGTCGTGATCAACATCCCTGCCGGAATATCAAGACTTCCCGCCCAGTCGGTCGCGTCGTATGCACCCAATGCCCTGCCCGCCTCGAGCACAGTGCCAATATCCGCGCGTTGTGACTCTCCGCGCAGCCAGGGGATGTACTGCCGAAGTCCGTGTCCCTCGGCGAGCATCTTCTCGAGGAATTTCTTCATGAAGCGACCGGCAACCCTCGAGCGCAATACGGCGCCCATCGCAGGGAGAAAGCGCCACCGCAATCGCTCGCGGAGCGTGCCATTCCATTCGAGCGCTGTCGCCTGTGCGACGAGACCGGCAACGAGATCAGGGTGGCGTCGGGCAAGCAACATGCTGATCGGTCCACCCATCGAGTAGCCGATCGCCACCACGTCGGTATCGCCGAGGTGACGTAGAACGGCAGCGGCGTCGTCGGCGACATCTTCGAGTGTGAACGGAGTCGGGCTCCTGAGCCCCCGGCCGTGCCCGCGATGATCAATGCCGACAAACGAACAGCGCTCTGCAAGCGCTTCGTAGGCGGTGAAGAACTGCAGATCGCTCGACGCTGTCCATCCGTGGAGCAGGACGACCGTCGGCGTCGTCGGATCAGCATGGCGATGTTCGCGGATGAAGAACTCGCCGCGCCCATCGATGTTGACGATGCGCCCGACTGGCAACCATGGCAGTGCGGCACCTCCACTCATCGGATCAGATGTCATGGTGACGTCAGCCATGATGAGGATCGTTCGTCAGCGGTTGGATTGGCGTAGAGACCGGGTGGGCCGGATGTGGGATGCCGGTGAACTCCTGCAACCGCACCCCAAGCCGTTCGATCTCGCGGAGGAGACCGATCGTGTCGAGGCACTCGTCGCCTGCGACAGTCACTCCAGGGTCGAGGTCGCCACGGACGATCGCACCAGTGAAGGCAGCGGCTGTCGCAGCGGCGCACGTGCCAACGAGTTCTGCAACGCCGGCCACAAGAGTCAGGCGTTCACCGCTCGAGTTCGCGCCGCGCACTTCAACACGCACCGCACCCACTCCGCCTTCGCGGTGTGGCGGGCTCAACATTGGTAGGCGTGCAGTGAGGCGGTCGCGGCGGTTGGCTGAAACGCGAGCGCTGATGCGATGAACATCAGGGAACAACTCGTGGAGGAGCATCGGCGATGCGAGTTCACCGCGATAGCAGTCGTAGGCACCGACCGGCTCGGGGAACCAGCAGAGTTCACGGCCCGATCCCGACGGGCGATTGATCTGTTGCCCATCGTGCAGGCCAACAGCACGTCCGGCCAGCGCCTTGTGGTGCTGACGGGCACAAGCTGGACCGGCTGTTCCGTGAACGGCGAGGTGAATCTCGTCGCAGTGGTGCAGCTGTCCGACGAGGTATCGAGCGAGCAGGCCCGTCAGTCCCGGCGACATTCCGCCTCCGACGACAACCGACACGCCGTGCTGAGCCGCCGACTCGTGCAGCTCGCTCAACGCCCGAACGTCGTCAAGGTCATCCGAGGTGGAGACCACCGATACGCCGTGTGCCAAGAGCTTGACCGCCGAACGAATCTGCGGGCCACCGTGAGCAAGCACCGCAACATCGCAATCTGCCGCCTCAGCCATGGTTCCCCGCGGGTCGACCGCGACCACTTCGCAACCGGGAGCGACAAGGTCGAGTCGCTTCGCAATCCGTTCACCGGTGACGCCGCTGCCGACGAGGGCGAGACGTGTCATCAGTTCTCCGGCAGCTCAAGCGGGCGCCATCCGCCATGCTGTGGCGGAGTCCCACCAGTGCCGCGTACCCGCAATGCAGCGGCAAATGCGCCTGCCAGCAGGATCGCCGAAATCGCCCCACGGATGAATTTCATTCCTTGAGCATGTTCGATCGGACGCCCAATCGCAACGTGTCAGTTCTCATGGTCGGAAACCCGACGACGAGACCAGCGCGAGTGGGGGCGGGAGTGCGAGCTGTACTGACGTATCTCGCGATTGGTCTAGGTTCTGATGCAACCGACCAACAAAGGAGCCTCCGATAGCTGACCAGATCCAGTACGCAGTGTCATGGAAGATTCACGACGGACAGGTCGACGCCTTCAAGTCGCTCGCCGCTGAGGCGACCGCGCTCGTCGAACAGAACGAGCCGAACATGCTCGGCTACCAGTGGTACATGAACGCGGACCAGACCGAGTGCACGCTGATCGAGCAGTACCCGAGCGCTGA
>NZ_CAXCAM010000023.1:0-51921 GCF_963980585.1 uncultured Ilumatobacter sp. | reverse complement strand
GCATCCATTGGGTGTTGGCCCGAGCGAAGTGACCGCGTAAGGATCCCAGATCTCCCGTCTGCCGATCGAGCAGCAGCGGGATTCCGCTTGCGGCGAAGGCGTCAGACGAGCGGGAGATGACGTGTCCAAACGCCGCTTGCTTGATCAGATCGTGCAGCACTGGGAGGTCCTCGACGCGGTTCGCAGGCGGGTTGTACATGATCGGAACGTAGCGTTCTCTTCGTCCTCGCGGTCGGCTGGGTATCGTGGCGACCGTGATCCTGTCTGACCGCAACATGCGCGAACAGCTCGAAGCTGGACGCATCGTCATTGACCCGCTCGATGACTCGCTCATCCAGCCCTCGTCGATCGATGTTCGCATCTCGAACATGTTTCGCGTCTTCCGCAATCACAGTCGTGGTGTCATCGATGTCAAGCAGGACCTAACCGACCTCACTGAACTGATCGAGATGCCCGAGAGCTCAGACGGCCGCGACACCGATGCGTTCATGCTGCACCCTGGTGAGTTCGTGCTCGGCTCGACGTACGAGCGAATCGGCATGCCGGATGACCTGGTCGGCCGTGTCGAAGGCAAGTCGAGCCTCGGCCGTTTGGGTCTGATGATTCACTCGACGGCAGGGTTCATCGACGCGGGATTCGATGGGCACATCACCCTTGAACTCGCCAACGTGGCGAGCCTGCCAATCACCCTGTACCCGGGAATGAAGATCGGCCAGATCAGCTTCATGGAGATGACGTCGCCCGCCGACAAGCCGTACGGCCAAGGCGCCGCCGGCTCCAAGTACCAAGGCCAGCGCGGGCCAACGCCGAGCCGGTACTTCGAAAACTTCAGCTGAGGACGAGTTGGTGCCTGGCACCAAGTCGTGCTAGTCGGTGTAGGGGCGGGCCTTGACGGGCTTGCCGCGCATCGTGGCCCGGTCCATCGCGTTGATCACGCGCTCAACGTCATCCTTCGGTACGCCGACCACTGAGTGCTGCTCGGAGATGCGGATCGGACCGATCTGGCGGCCGGTCAGCCCGGACTCGTTCGCAATGGCGCCCACAAGGTCACCAGGCCGCACGCCAGCCTTGCGGCCGAGGCTGATGAACACGAACGCAGTATCGGAGTTGTCGAAGTCACGCTTCTTGCCGGTGCGGTCATCGCGGTCGAACTTCTTCTTGCCCTTGGACTTCTTGTCGTCCCACTCGCGATCATCACGATGGCGGCCCTTGCCGTCAGCGCGTTTGTCCTTGAAGTTCTTGCTGCGATCGTTGCGCGCCGAGGCATCAGGGATCTCGCGCTCATCCATCACAGCGCCACGCGACTCGTGCACAAGCTTGATGGCAGCGAGTGCAATGTTGCGATCACTGTCTTCGCCGGCAAGGGCATGCAGCACCTTGTTGAAGTCCTCGAGATCGACCGAGGCCAGGGACTCACGAATCTGGTTCACCGTGACTTCGACTTGACGGGCCCGCAGGTCCGCGACGCTGGGCACCTTGGCGACCTCGATGGTCGTCTTCATCAGGCGCTCGATATTGCCGAGCTGGCGGCGGTCGCGCGGGTCAGCAAGTGTGATCGCGGTACCTTCGCGTCCGGCGCGACCGACACGGCCGATGCGATGGACGTAGCTCTCCGCCGCTGCCGGAACGTCGTAGTTCACGACATGGGTCAACGTGTCGACGTCGAGACCGCGGGCGGCGACATCGGTTGCGACGAGCAGTTCAGCGGTGCCGTCGCGCAGGCGCGCCATGACGCGATCGCGCTGGGTCTGGTCCATGCCGCCGTGCAACGCCTCGGCGCGATAACCGCGCAAGCCCATGGTCGCGGTGAGCTGGTCGACATCCATGCGAGTTCGGCAGAACACAATGGCGGCGTCGGGGGTCTCGATGTCGAGGATGCGACCGAGTGCATACGGCTTGTCGTTGCGCTTCACGTAATACACGCGCTGGCGGATGAGCTTCTGGCTCTCCTGCGTCTCGGCCTTGCCGATCTTGATCTTGTGCGGATCACGCTGGTGACGCTTCGCAATCGAGTTGATCCGCGGCGGCATCGTGGCCGAGAACATCACCGTCTGGCGATCATCGGGCGTGCTCTCAAGAATCGACTCGATGTCGTCGGTGAAGCCCATGTCGAGCATCTCGTCGGCTTCGTCGAGGATGACCGTCTTGATCTGATCGAGCCGCAGCGAACCACGACCAATGTGGTCAATGGCTCGACCCGGCGTCGCGACCACGACATGAGCACCACGATCCAGAGCACCGAGCTGACGACCGATTGGCTGGCCGCCGAACACCGGGACCACCTTGGCACCGAGCTTCTTGCCGTACTTTACGATTGCTTCGCTGACCTGGACAGCCAGTTCGCGAGTCGGCGTGAGCACGAGCACCGACGGTGCATCTGGGAAACCGGGCTCGATTGCATTGAGCGCCGGAAGGGCAAATGCAGCGGTCTTGCCCGTGCCTGTGGCCGCTTGGCCGAGCAAGTCTTGGCCAGTCAGGAGAGCCGGGATGGTTTCGCGTTGGATCGGCGTCGGCTCTTCGTAGCCGAGGTCGTTGAGCGTCTGCACGAGTTCGGGACGCAAACCGAGCGCAGCGAAGCCGCTCGGAGCCGGCGTGTGGGGCTCCGCTGCAGCTTCGACCTTTACGTCGGCGGTTTCGGGCTCCTCGACACGTTCGGTGTGGACATCAGCGATTTCGGCAACGGCTTCGGTATCAGCGTCCTCGGTGGCCGCATCGTCCGAAGAGTCGTCCGATCTGGTGGTCTCGGAGCGTTGCTCGAATCCCGCCATGATCTCGGCGATGTCCTCATCAGCGACATCGTCGGTGCTGACGTCGTCAACATCGACGGCAACGAGGTCCGCGTCAGCAATTTCGATGACGTCCTCTCCTGTTACCGAGTCAATGTCAGGCGTATCGGTGCTGCCATCAGTGGCTGGTGCGAGCCGGGTGATGTCGACGAAATCAGGTTCGGTTCGGTCGGTGGGGTTTGGCTGCGCCCAGCTGCCAGTGTCGTCAGTACTCATCACATTGCTCCTCGAAGAAGGAAACAACGATACGGACCGCGACTCAGAACCGTCGTTGACCCGTTTGCGCAGTCGAGTGCTCGGCCGGCGTAGTGGAGCCGATGCGTCTCAGACGGAGGTCAATGGGCCATCGTCAGGCTCAGCGGCCTGCTCGCTGTCGAGCAACGGTGATTCGCCCGCATGGAATTCCGCTTCGCCCGTTTCGATGGCTTCGAGCAGGTGGATCGAAATGTCGGCGACCTTGACCTCGTCCTCTTCCTTGCCAGCGGCCTTCACGCCATCGTCGAGCATGATGTAGCAGAATGGGCAGGCGGTCGCGACGCGCGATGCGCCGGTGGAGATGGCCTGCTCGGCCCGCTCGTCGTTGACCTTGACGCCGGTGTTCTCTTCCATCCACATGCGGGCGCCACCGGCGCCACAGCACATGCCCTTGGTGCCGTTGAGCGACATCTCGACAACCTCGATGCCCTTGATGGCACCAACGACCTTGCGTGGAGCGACATAGACGTCGTTGTGGCGACCGAGGTAGCAGGAGTCGTGGTAGGTGATCCGCTCTTCGAGCGTGGCCTGGCTCACATCGAGCTGACCCGATTCGATGAGCTGCTCAAGCAACTGCGTGTGGTGAATGACTTCGTAGTTGCCACCGAGTTGCGGATACTCGTTCTTCAACGTGTTGAGGCAGTGCGGGCACTGGGCGATGATCTTCTTGACACCCATCTCGTTGAGCATCTCGACGTTCGGCTGAGCGAGCATTTGGAACAGGTACTCGTTGCCCGAACGACGAGCCGAGTCACCGGTGCACATTTCTGATGGACCAAGAATGGCGACGTCGATGCCAGCGCGCCGCAGCAGTTTGGCCATCGACTGGGTGACCTTCTTGTTCTTGTCGTCAAACGAGCCGGCGCAGCCAACCCAGTAGAGGTACTCGCTCTTGAGCGCTTCGCCGGGATCGACAATGTCGACGAACTCGAGCCCTTCGGCCCAATCGCCACGCTCGCCCTGGTTGAGGCCCCACGGGTTGAACTGGTTCTCCATCGCCCGGTAGGCGTTGCCAAGTTCAGCGGGGAAGTTCGACTCCATCAGCGACAGGTAGCGCCGCATGTCGAAGATCTTGTCGGTGATCTCGATATTGACCGGGCAGATCTCGTCGCACGCCTTGCAGGTCGTGCAGGCCCAGATTTCTTCGGCCGTGATGCGGTCGAACAAGTTGTTGGCCGGCACGGTGATCTCTTTGTCCTCGCTCAGCGGAGGACTGGTGGCCGGAGCACCCGAAGCGGCCATCACGGCGCCGGCCTTGAGCACGATCTCACGCGGGTCGAGCGACTTGCCCGTGGCATGGGCGGGGCACACCGATGTGCAACGGCCACACATCGTGCAAGCATCGAGGTCGAGCAGTTGCTTCCAGGTGAAGTCCTCGACAACCGAGGCACCGAACGACTCGAGCTCGGTCTCCATCAGGTTCGGCATCGGGCGCATGGCACCCTTGGGACGGTCCTTGTCCTTGAGGTACATGTTGATTGGCGACGTGAAGATGTGACGCAGCATCGTGATGGGCAAGATCGCAAGGAAGGCAACGAACGCGGCGACGTGGCCAATCCACCACCACTGATGCCACACCTCGAGGCTGCTTTGTGACCAGCCGTCGACGAGGGTCGACAGCGGGTAGCCAATGAAGCTCCACTGCTCGTAGTCCGGGCCACCTTCGAGGGCGATTCGGAACATTTCGGCGCCGAAGCCGGTGACGCCGATCGCAAAGAAGACGCCGAGGATGATGGCGTGCTCGGGCTTGCTCTTGATGCGGATGCGGTACGGCCGCTGCACGTAGCGCCGCACGATCGCCCACACAATGCCGCCGAGGAACACCAGGCCGGCGAGATCGCCGATGAAGGCGTAGGCCTTGTACGTGGTGCCGTGGAGGAACTTGAGCTGCTCGGGAAGCTGGTGGTCGATTTCGAGCACGGTGGTGACGCCGAGCAGCACGAGGAACCCGAAGTAGATCATCGAGTGCATGAGGCCGGCACCCGCATCGCGCAGCAGGGTCTGCATGTAGACGCCTGCGCGGAAATCCTTGAGGCGCTGCTTGGCGTTCTTGGTCGTGGTGCGCCGCTGTGACGGTGCGCCGCGCTCCCAGTTCTTCATCCGGAAGCTGAACATGATGCCGACCCAGATGAGCAAGACCGGGATGACGGTGTAGAAGACGATCTGGATGGGTCCGGGGATATTCACGAACACGGTGCGGTGCACCGCGTTGTCGTTTTCCCACTTGGTGATCTGGGGCAAGATGCCCGAGACGAGGGTGAACAGGGCGACAGCAGTGAACAGAACGAGCGCGAGTTGGTTCGGCTTGAACCGTTTCGGGGTCGTGTCGGCCTCGGGAGAATCAGTGGCAGCACTCATGCGCCCGCAAATCTACCCGCGAGCAACCACGCGCTTCATTTCTGCTCAGAGTTGCTCGTGACTACCCGCGCAGATACGCGAGACCGTGCAGGAAGAACTCGACAGCGCGACCGAGCGGTTCTTCGACGATGTCCAACTCGGCAAGGGTCAGCGTGGCGCCGAACGGAGCGGTCCAATACTCGGCTGGTCCCGGACGTTCCGGACCCCACGGGCCGACATACAGGTAGGGCTCGTTGAGGCCACCATCGCCCGCGGCGGCCCCGAGATTCAGCCGGACACCCGGCTTTGCGGCAAGGTCGATGCCGAAGTCGAAGTGCTCGGGCCACAGCCGGCCCACCGACGCCTCGGCGCCGGGGATCGACGCAACTGCTTCTTCCATTGCGCGTTGGCCAACCAGATACCACTCGCCGAGCACCGACGACGTGACGCTGTCCAAGATGATGAGTTCGTCAGGGTCCCCAAGCGGTGGGGTGTCACCGCCCACCCAGAAGCCGGGGTCAGGCTCGAAACCAATGGCATTGCACAGCCCGCGGATGGTGTTGCCGACAACAATCTCGACCTGTGTTGTTGCGACCAACTCGCGGACGTCGTCGCCAACGACGCGCTCGATGAACATCGAGCCGCCGACAAGGCGGACACGTTCGCGCTGCGGGCCAACCGGGGGTGTGCCAAAGCCGCCCGGCAACGGGACGAGGTCAAACAGTCCGTCGTGACGGAACCGGGCCTGACCGAGGACATGGGTGGCGAGCCGTTGCGCGACGAGCCGCTGCTGCTCCCAGTTGTCCGGCAACGGATGAAAGTTCATCGCGCCAGTCTCTCAGACTTGCAACGCCGCCATCGCTGCGACGCGACCATGTCAGCCCGTGTAGGTGCGATCCATGATCCGAATGCGGGACGCAAGTGAACCCATCAGCTTGTGCGCAATCGAGGGCACCTCGTCGAGCACGTTGATGAACCGGCGTTGGTCGATGACCAGCAGGGTGCAATCCGTGGCACACACCACCGACGCGGTACGGGGCCCGTGGTCGAGCAGCGAGAGTTCGCCGACGACGTCGCCGTCGCTGAGCGTGGCGATCTTGCGGTTGTTGCGCTTGATCGTGACCTCGCCCTTGAGGATGACGTAGGCCTCGCGGCCCATATCGCCCTGGTCGACGACAACCGAGCCCGCCGTCATGGTGATCTCGTCGGCCGCCTTCGCGACTTTTTCCAGCTCCTTCTTGCTACACGCGCTGAACAGCGGGACGTTCTTGAGACTGTTGAGTTGCGCTTTCATGCTGGCCATTCCGGCCACACTAGACGCAGGTCGATGTGTCGGGTGTCACTGAAGCACGCGCGGGTACCTCAATGGCTCTGCGAGCAAGCGGTGACGAACTCAGAATGTGATCAGCGGGGCGAGGTAGTCATCCGGGGCCTCGTAGCCGAGCAGGTTGAACACCGTCGCAGCAACGTTGGCGAGGCCATGGGCGGCGCCCGGCTGGCCATCGGCCATGTGGTACTCGCCGTCATAGTTCGGGTCGTGGATGGCGAACGGCACCGGGCTGAGCGTGTGGCTGGTCTTCGGCGATCGGACGCCGTCTTTCTCTGTGTACATCACATCGGCGTTGCCGTGATCCGCGGTGTACACGAGCACGCCACCGAGGTCGTCGATCGCCGCAACGAGCTGCGCCATGCACTCGTCGATCACTTCCATTGCTTCGACCGTGGCGTCCAAGTGGCCGGTGTGGCCGACCATGTCGCCACTCGGAAAGTTCAGCCGGCCGAACCGGTACTCGCCTGAGCGGAGGAGATCGATCGTCTCGGCGGTGATCTCGCGTACCTTCATGGCGGGCGTGGTGTCGAACTCGACGTTGTCGGATGGGATCTCGATGTAGGTCTCGAGCGACTCGTCGATGTAGCCAGACTTGTTGCCGTTCCAGAAGTAAGTGACGTGGCCGAACTTCTGGGTCTCACTGATCGCAAAACTCTTCACTCCTTCCGCGCAAAGGAACTCACCCATCGTTCGATCGATGGCAGGCGGCTCTACCAGGTATCGCTTCGGGATGAAGGCGTCGCCGTCGTACTGCAGCATCCCGGCGAAGAACACATCAGGGCGTGGCTCGGCGTTGGCGCCGGTGCGGTCGAACACGTCGAAGTCGTCTTCTTCGAACGCGCGGGAGATCTCGATGGATCGGTCGCCGCGATAGTTGAACAGAATGACCGTGTCACCGTCGACGATCGTGCCGACCGCGCGTCCCGCGTTGTCGCCGACAACGAAGCGTCCGAGGTACTGATCGCCCTTGTCGGTCTCGGCGTACATCGTCTCGACGGCCTCAGTCGCTGAGTGGAACACCGGACCTTCGCCGTGAACGTGGCACATGTAGCCCCGCTCGACCATGCCCCAGTCGGCTTCGTAACGATCCATCGTGATCGTCATCCGGCCGCCACCGGAGGCAATGCGGAAGTTGCGACCCACTCCCGTCGCGTTGATCTCGGCGAGCACGGCCTCGGTGTCTTGAATGTAGGCGAGCGCGGAACGGGCGGGGACGTCGCGGCCGTCGTGGAGAATGTGCACCGCACAACTCGTCACACCCTCGTCAGCCGCGCGCTGCAACAGCAGATACAGGTGTTGGTTGGTCGAGTGCACGCCACCGTCGGAATGCAACCCGAGGAGATGCAGCGTGCCCGCCCGGTCACCGACGCATCGCGTGATGGCCTGTTTCCACACGTCGGTCTCGAAGATCGCACCGTTACTCAATGCCTTGTTCACGAGCTTGGCGCCCTGCGCGAAGATCCGGCCGGCACCGAGCGCGTTGTGCCCAACTTCGCTGTTGCCCATGTCGTCATCAGTGGGCAAGCCAACCGATGGGCCGTGCGCAGCCAGCTCGGTGTACAACTCGCCAGCGGTCAGCTCGTCGAGTGTCGGCGTCGTTGCGGCGGTCACCGCATTGCTCGGACCGGCAGGTGCAACTCCGACGCCATCGGCAACGACTACCAACACCGGGCCGGGTCGGCCGGCGAACGACGGATGCTTCTGCAACGACAACGTCATACGCCCAGGCTAAGGAGCAGAACGGGGCGGCATGGTGTCCAGGTGCCCGGATGCCGCCGGCCGTCGTACGATCACGCAATGGCCGACGTGTACGACTTCGACAGCTTTCTGCGCTACGAAGCGTTGGTCACCTGGCTCGATCAGCTCGCCGACAAACATCCCGCACTGGTCACGATCGAGACGTACGGTCAGTCGCACCAGGGACGCGATCTGCTGATCGTCACGGTCACCGACTCTTCGACGGGCGGGCACGGGACGAAGCCGGCGCACTGGATCGATGCGAACATTCACTCGGTCGAACTCACCGCCTCAGTCGCCGCCTGCCGTGTGTTGCAGCACCTGGTCGACGGCTTCACAGCCGGTGACGAACAGGTTGTCCGCGCGCTGCAGACCCGGACGTTCTATGTGGTCCCGCGGGTCAACCCGGACGGTGCCGAGTGGGCGATGGCCGACTCGCCGCAATTCCGGAGATCGAGCGTCCGTCACTGGCCACTCGCCGACGGTCATCGCTGGCCCGGACATCAGAGCGAAGACATCGATGGTGACGGCCGCATCCTGCAGATGCGTCTTGCCGACGACGATGGCCAATGGGTGCCGCACCCCGACGACGCGCGGCTGCTTGTGCCGGTCCCGCTCGACGGAATCGCTGGAGGAACACAGCGCTACCGGTTGTTCGGTGAAGGAACAATCGAGGACTTCGACGGCTTCACGATGCCGAAGCCGCGTCCGCCACAGGGACTCGACATGAACCGCAACTTCCCGGCCGGGTGGGGAACCTCCGTTCCTGGCTCAGGTGACCACCCGCTGTCAGAACCCGAGATCGACGCGCTGATCCGCGCAATGGTGGCCCGACCCAACATCTGCGGCTTCAATGCATTCCACACCAGCGGTGGCGTGCTGCTCCGACCGTCGTCGACGAAGTCCGACTCGGCGCTGCCACCGAACGACGTCTGGGTGTGGAAGGAGCTTGCCAAGCGTGGCAGCGAGTTCACCGGCTACCCGGCGCACTCGGTCTACGAAGACTTCACGTGGGACCCCACTGAGACGATGAGCGGCGCATCTGACGACTGGGCCTACGAGCATCTGGGCGTCTACGGATGGACCACCGAATTCTGGGACCTCGTCCACGCCGCCACCGGCGAGAAGGCGTCGACGCACTTCTGGTACACAGGCCCCACGGACGCCGAGGCGCTGGCCGTGGTGCGCTGGCTCGACGGGCAACCCGGTGGCGCTCGAACAGTGGGCTTCGTCGACTGGTACGAGTTCGACCATCCGCAGTTGGGGCCGGTCGAGTTGGGTGGATGGAACGATCTCTACTCGTGGGTGAACCCGCCGCTGCATCTGCTGAAGGCCGAGGTCGACGGGCACGGCGCGTTTGCCGTCGCACAGGCGCTCGCTGCTCCGTGTCTCGACATCAAGTACACCGACGTCAAGCAGCTTGGACCTGACACCTGGCAGGTCTCCGTCGGCATCGCCAACGTCGGGTGGTTGCCAACGCAGGTGACCGAAAAGGCGAAGAAGGACGGCATCGTCCGCCCGGTCGCCGTCGAACTCGCGGGTGCCGAAATCGTCAGTGGTTCTGCCCGCATCGAGCTTGGTCAACTCGACGGTGCGATCGCGGCCCGGTTCAATCGAGGCGACGGTGGCGCACCGGAGCGGGCCCTCGCGTCATGGGTGGTTCGTTGCCCGGCCGGTACCGAGTTGTCGGTCACCGCGTCGCATCAACGAGCCGGAACGAAAGCGGCCGTGATCACGACCTGAGTTGCTCAGGCGTATTGCTCGCGGCGACCAGCTGAACGATTCGGTGTCCAGTCCAGGTCGAGGTACTGCTTGAAACCCTTGTGAGTCTCCTTGAAGCCGTGGTCCGCGTAGAAGACGTGGGCGTCATCACGCTTGATGCTGCTCGTGAGTTGCAGGCGGTAGCAACCGAGGTCCTTCGCTCTGCTCACTGCATAGTCGAGCAACTGTCCGCCCACACCGGTGCCGCGCTGATCTTCAACGACATGCATCGACTCGATTTCGGCGCAGCGACCGCCGCGATGTTGGAAGTGGCGGAACGTGAAGAGCTGCAGCATTCCCACGATGCGGCCACCCAGTTCGGCGACCAAGAGGTACGAGCCGTCGGTGCGATCAATCTCGCGAAGCGCGTCGACATAATCGTCGATGTAGTACGGGTCGTCGGCGCCTGGGCCGAGCCGCCCACCGAGCAGGACATCAACAAGGTCTTCAACATCACCGTCGAGCGCGTCTCGGACATACAGCTGCACGGAAGCAGATTCTTGCAGATCTGAGCGAGGCCCCGCGCGATGGTCGATCATCGCTCTGCGTGGCACGATGGAGGCATGACCCGTTGGACTCCGGAATTCGTCACCGTGCGACGTTGCGTCGTGGCGAGGTTGGCACAGTGACTTCCACCGGAGGTGCCAGCGCTCCGACACCTGCTGACCTGTTGGATGCAGCTCGCGCCGCGCAGGCTCGAGCGCACTGCCCGTACTCGGGTTATGCCGTTGGCGCAGCGATCCGCACGGTGTCCGGTGCGATCTATGCCGGCTGCAACGTCGAGAACGCGGCGTATCCCGAAGGCACCTGCGCGGAGGCTGGCGCGATTGCCGCGATGGTGCTTGACGGCGAGCGAGAGATCGTTGAGGTCGTCGTCGTCACCGGGGGAGCGACACCCGGGACCCCGTGCGGCGGCTGTCGCCAACGCCTCCGCGAGTTCGCCGGCCCGGACGCGGTGATTCACGCGACGACTGTCGACGGTGCCGAGCTCACCGTGACGATGGCCGACCTGCTCCCCGCGTCATTTGGCCCAGAGTTTCTCGCCAACTGACCATCCAGCGCACTCACCATCCAGCGCACTCACCATCCAGCGCACTCACCATCCAGGGCCTGAATCATCCGGAGCACCCGTCCGCTCCGAAAGATGTTGGACCAGCGTTGCCTGGCGACGATTTTCCTGCACATTTCGGGCCAAGTCGGGCCAAGTCGGGCTGCGCCGTTGCAAAGTTGAGTCGTCTTGACTCAGGATTGATGATGGGAGGTTGTGATGCGGGGAGGAAACCTCTATCTTGAGTGTCACTACATCAGGATCTACCCCCCGTACATCTCTCGAACACAGCAAGAAGGAGCATCACATGCCCAAGGCAGTCGGTATCGACCTCGGTACCACCAACTCAGTCGTCTCGGTCCTCGAAGGCGGCGAGCCCGTCGTCATTCCGAACTCCGAGGGCGGTCGCACCACCCCGTCGGTCGTGGCGTTCTCCAAGACCGGCGAAGTGCTCGTCGGTGAAGTCGCGAAGCGCCAGGCCATCACCAACCCCGATCGCACCTTCCGAAGTGTGAAGCGCCACATGGGCGAGGCCTGGAAGTCCGACGACATCGACGGCAAGCAGTACACCGCACAGGAAATCAGCGCCCGCACACTGATGAAGCTCAAGCGCGATGCCGAGAGCTACCTGGGCGACACCGTGACCCAGGCAGTCATCACCGTGCCCGCGTACTTCGACGACGCGCAGCGCACCGCCACCAAGGAAGCCGGCACAATTGCGGGCCTCGAAGTGCTCCGCATCATCAACGAGCCGACCGCAGCTGCGCTCGCGTACGGCCTCGACAAGGGCGACGAAGACGAAACCATCCTCGTGTTCGACCTCGGTGGCGGCACGTTCGACGTGTCGGTCCTCGAGATTGGCGACGGCGTGTTCGAAGTCAAGTCCACGCACGGCGACACCGTTCTCGGTGGCGACGACTGGGACCAGCGCATCATCGACTGGCTCGTCCAGCAGTTCAAGGCTGCCCAAGGTGTCGACCTCAGCGCCGACCGCATGGCAGCACAGCGTCTGCAGGAAGCAGCCGAGAAGGCCAAGATCGAGCTGAGCCAGACGCAGTCGACGCAGATCAACCTGCCGTTCATCACCGCCACGGCCGACGGCCCGCTCCACCTCGACGAGACGCTCAGCCGCTCGAAGTTCCAGGAGCTCACCGCGGACCTCATCGAGCGTTGTCGTGTCCCGTTCGAGCAAGCTCTCAAGGACGCTGGCGTCGCCAAGGGCGAACTCAACCACGTCATCCTCGTCGGTGGTTCCACCCGCATGCCGGTCGTGACCGAGTTGGTGCAGGATCTCACTGGCAAAGAGCCAAACAAGACCGTCAACCCGGACGAAGTGGTCGCCATCGGTGCTGCTGTCCAGGCAGGCGTGCTGCGCGGCGACGTCAAGGACGTGCTCCTGCTTGACGTCACCCCGCTGTCCCTCGGCATCGAGACCAAGGGCGGCATCATGACCAAGCTCATCGAGCGCAACACCACCATCCCCACGAAGCGCACCGAGACCTTCACCACGGCCGAGAACAACCAGCCGTCGGTCGAGATTCACGTGATCCAGGGCGAGCGCGACATGGCGAGCTACAACAAGACCCTCGGCAAGTTCCAGCTCGTTGATCTGCCGCCTGCAATGCAGGGGGTGCCGCAGATCGAAGTCACCTTCGACATCGACGCCAACGGGATCGTGCATGTCAGCGCCAAGGACCGGGCCACCGACAAGACCCAGTCAATGACCATCACCGGTCAGTCCACACTCGACAAGGACGTCATCGACCAGATGGTGAAAGACGCCGAGGCGCACGCCGAAGAAGACAAGCAGCGGCTCGCCGAAGCCGAGGCCCGCAACAACGCCGACAGCCTCGTGTACCAAACCGAAAAGGTGCTGCGGGACCAGGGCGACACAGTGCCTGCCGAAGAGAAGGACGCGGTCGAAGCACCGCTCGCCGACCTCAAGAAGACACTCGAGGGCAACGACCACGACGCCATCAAGACCGCCACCGAGGCGCTCATGGCCGCCAGCCAGGCATTCAGCCAGAAGCTCTACGAGGCAGCGGCCAAAGACGGTGGCGCCGAGGGTTCGTCAGCATCGGGCCAGGGCGACGGCGCAGTCAACGACGACGACATCGTCGATGCCGAGATCGTTGACGATCCGGCCGACGGAGACGCCGAGGCAGGTGCTTGAGCATGTCCGATATGGGAGACGGTGATCTTTACGATCCCGACGACCTGAGCGACGCGGAGCTGACCGGGACCGTTTCTCGGTCAGCATCCGAGTCCGCCGCCGCCGCAGATGCGGCTGCAGCATCGACCACGGACGGCGATGACACTCCTGAACGACAGAGCGAGTTCGACGATATCGACACGCTGTCGGCGCTCGACTTCGACACGCCCGACGCCAGTGGTGCCGAGGCAGACATCGACTGGTCCGAAGTCGACGTTCCGGCGTTGCTCGCCGAGCGCGATGAATTCAAGTCGATCGCGCAACGCGTGCAGGCTGAGTTCGAGAACTTTCGCAAGCAGGCCAACATCCGAGCGCAGGCCGACGCCGACCGGGCAACCGGCCGGTTGGCCGAAGCGTTCCTGCCGGTGCTCGACGCGGCTGAGGCCGCGTTCCTTCGCCATCCCGACGAAGTGGGCCCGCTGCTCAACCAGATGCTGACCGAGCTCAAGAAGCAAGGCCTCGAAAGTCTGGACCTCGACGGGCAACTGTTCGATCCCGAGGTGGCCGAGGCTGTGGCGCACGAGCCTGTCGACGGTGGCGAACCGTTGGTGGCTGAGGTGCTGCGCAGCGGATACCAGTGGAAGGGCAAGACCCTCCGCGCCGCCATGGTGAAGACAAAGGACTGAGAACATCACACGTGAGGTCCGCCTCACGTGTGATGTGAAGAGCGCTCCGAGGAGGTGAGCACAAATGGCTGCACAACGAGACTGGTACGAAAAAGACTTCTACAAGGCGCTGGGCGTGGCTGAGAGCGCCACCGACAAGGAGATCACGAAGGCGTATCGCTCGCTTGCTCGCGATTTCCACCCGGACAAGAACCCCGGCAACGACGCCGCCGAAGAGAAGTTCAAGGAAGTGTCGGCCGCGTACGACGTGCTTGGTGACGAGGACAAGCGCGCCGAATACGACGAGGTCCGTCGCATGGGTCCCGCCATGATGGGTGGCCGACCTGGCGGATCGGACGGATTCTCCTTCAACGTCGGTGACATGGGCGACGTCCTCGGTGGCATGTTTGGCCGAGGGGGCAGCCAGCGCGGTCGCGGAGGCGCAGGCGTCCAACCCCGCCGCGGTGCTGACATCGAAGCGTCGCTGACCATCGACTTTGCCGACGCCGTCACCGGCCTGGAGACCGCCCTCTACCTCACGACTGAAGCACAGTGCTCCACGTGCGGCGGCAGCGGCGCGAAAGCTGGCACTGCCCCGAAGGTCTGTGGCCACTGCGGCGGCAGAGGCGTGACCGACGACAACCAGGGCATGTTCTCGTTCTCGTCACCGTGTCAGGTCTGCCAGGGTCGCGGCAATGTGATCGAGTCCCCATGCGGCACCTGCCGCGGCGGAGGCATCGAGAAGCGACCACGCGAAGTCAAGACCCGTCTGCCGGCGGGCGTGAAGGACGGCCAGACCATCCGACTCAAAGGCCGCGGTGGACCGGGGCGCAACGGTGGTCCGAACGGCGATTTGCTGGTCGAGTTGACCGTGATGCCCCACGACCGGTTTGGTCGCAGCGGCCAAAACCTCACCGTGTCGGTACCCGTGTCGTTCGCGAATGCCGCACTTGGGGCCGACATCGACGTGCCGACACTTGGTGGCCCGTCAGTCACCATGCACATCAAGCCCGGCACTCAGTCCGGAAGCCGGCATCGGGTGAAGAGCAAGGGCATCGAAACCACGAGCCGGGCCAAGGGCACCGTGCAGGGCGATCTGATCGTCACGGTCAACGTGGTCGTACCCACCGAGTTGAACGACGAGCAACGTTCGGCAATCGAGCACCTCCGCTCAGCAAGTACGGTGGAGAGCGAGCAGGCAACGCCCACGACAGGCGCAACCGCCTGAGGAGGCTCACATGAGTGACCAACCGGACAACGGCGGACCCGAGCGCAAGCGCCCGACCGCGGTCTACGTGATCTCGGTCGCCGCTGAGCTCTCTGGAATGCACCCTCAGACGTTGCGGATTTACGAGCGCCGCGGTCTAGTCATGCCGGCGCGTACCCAGGGCGGCAATCGTCGTTACAGCGACGCCGACATCGAGGTGCTCCGCCGAATCTCGGAGCTCACCAACGAGGGAATGAACCTTGAGGGTATTCGTCGAGTGATGCGCCTGGAAGCCGAGAACGCGCGCCTGCGTGCTGAACTGGAGCAGGCTCGCTCGATCGCTGTGCACGCCATCGAAGACGCCGAACGAAACCAGCGCGGAGCGCGTGCCGCACAGCACGGCTCCGGCAGCGAGCTGGTTCCGCTCAAGCAGGCCGTTGCGGTCTTCGGAAAGCGCGCCAGCATCTTCCGTCGCGACTAGCTGTCACCCGACTCGGCTGTCACGCACGGGTTGGTGCCCGGAGCGAGCCTCAGCCGTCGTCGACCCAGGTCTGCAGGTCGCGCCAGTCGATCAGAGCTTGCTCAACCAAACCCACCACGGCGGCGACATCGCGCCGGGCGAGGTCGAGCACGGCGCGTGGAAGCCGGTCCCGGTCCCGTTGGCGGGTGTCGGGCATCCGGTCGAGTTCGGCGATCACGCGGTCGGAATCGTCGCCGAACTCACGCCGAACACGGGTGATGATCTCGTCGGAGAACAGGTATCGGGGCCCAGCCATCAGCGAGCCATCAGTCGGCGCGGTGGGCGACAGCAAGCTCGGCCACGTCACGCATGATGCCGGCGATCTCGTAGTCCTTCGGCGTGTAGATCGCAGCGATTCCGATCTCGCGCAGGCGCGGCCGATCGTCTTCAGGGATGATGCCGCCGACGACAACGGGGGCATCGACACCCATTGCCTTGAGATGGTCGAGCACGTCGGGCACGAGATTGAGGTGCGAGCCAGACAGGATCGACAGGCCGATCACGTCGGGGTCTTCATCGCGAGCCGAGGCGGCGATTTGTTCTGGAGTGAGCCGAATGCCGGAGTAGACGACTTCCATGCCGGAGTCGCGTGCCGCGACAGCGATTTGCTCGGCGCCGTTCGAGTGTCCGTCGAGGCCGGGCTTGGCAACGAGGAACTTCGGCGGGCCACCTGTCATCGACTTGACGAACTCGACCACCTCGCCGAGACCTGCAGCGGACCCGGTTGCACCTGCCACTCCGGTCGGTGCCCGGAACTCGCCGTACACCTCGCGCATGAGGTTGCCCCACTCACCGGTCGTGCCGCCCGCTCGGGCGAGCGCGATTGAGGCAGGCATCACGTTGTGGTCACCCTCGGCCGCAGCGCGCAGCTCGGCGAGTGCGGCATCAACGGCTGGCTGGTCACGACCAGCGCGCCATGCCGCGACGTCGGCAACCAACTCGGCTTCGACCGCGTGGTCGACCTTGAGGATCGCGCCTTCGCCGCCCAGCGGTGAGTCGGTGGTCTCGCGGAAGTCGTTGACGCCGACGACGGTCTGTTCGCCTGACTCGATGCGTCGAGTGCGTTGCGCCATCGACGACACGAGCCTCGACTTCAACGTTTCGACGGCTTCGAATGCTCCGCCCATTTCGAGGACGTCGTCGAGTTCAGCTTGAGCGGACGCCCGTAGCTCGTCGGTCTTTGCTTCGATCACCGTGGAGCCATCGAAGATGTCGCCATACTCGAGGAGGTCGGTCTCAAAGGCCAACACCTGCTGCATGCGCAACGACCACTGCTGATCCCATGGCGTCGGCAGACCCAACGCTTCGTTCCAGGCAGGGAGCTGCACCGAGCGGGCGCGGGCCCTCTTCGACAGGGTGACTGCCAGCATCTCGAGCACGATGCGTTGCACATTGTTCTCGGGTTGGGCCTCGGTGAGACCGAGTGAGTTGACCTGCACGCCGTATCGAAATCGCAGCGCCTTCGCGTCGGTCACGCCGTAGCGCTCCCGGCCGATCTGTTCCCACATGTCGGTCATCGCACGGAGCTTGCAGACCTCTTCAACAAATCGAATTCCGGCATTGACGAAGAACGAGATCGAACCGAAGACCTGACTGAACTGTTCGTCGGACACCTGCCCTGAGGCCCGCACGGCATCGAGCACATCGATCGCCGTCGCCATGGAATAGGCGATTTCCTGTGTGGGCGTCGCACCGGCTTCCTGCAGGTGATACGAGCACACGTTCATGGGATTCCACTTGGGTGCGTGCTCGGCGCACCAGGCGACCATGTCGACGATCAGCCGACGCGACGGCGCAGGGGGGAAGATGTAGGTGCCGCGAGACAGGTACTCCTTGACGATGTCGTTCTGCGTCGTGCCGCGCAGCTCGCTCGAGGCCACACCCTGCTCTTCGGCGTTGGCGACGTACAACGCGAGCAGCCAGGCCGCGGTGGCGTTGATCGTCATGGAGGTGTTCATCTGACCGGGCGGGATCTGGTCAAGCAGCGTGCGCATGTGGCCGAGGTGCGCCACGGGCACGCCGACCTTGCCAACCTCGCCACGCGACATTTGGTCGTCCGGGTCATAACCCGTCTGGGTGGGCAGGTCGAACGCGATCGACAGGCCGGTCTGGCCTTTGGACAAGTTGGTGCGATAGAGCTCGTTGGATGCCGCAGCAGTGGAATGGCCGGAGTAGGTCCGCATCATCCACGGCCGGTCGCGTGTTGCCCGCTCAGCCGTCGTCTTGCTCGCGTCAGTCATGACTCCAGTGTCGTCGGTTCGGCAGGAAATCCTCAAGTTTCTGTTCAAGTATTGGGCCGTTGCGCCGAAACAAATGGTGTCAGCAACTTGCCGACTGAACACGATCCGGAGGATCCAAAAACCTCCAAAAACCTCCGCAAACATCGCAGCCAGAGCTCATCGTCTTCTCCCCCTTGACGAGAGTTCTTGGCTGACAGGTTTCCCTCCTTTGGCGGGAACCCCGTCAGCCGGATGGCGGATCCGGCCGACGACGAATACAGGAGCGGAGCGACCAAGGGTCGCTCCGCTCTATTCGTTTTCCCAGCCGGACGAGTCAGCGGGGTTGGATGGCGTGCGCCAGCAGCCGCACGTAGTCGTTGCGACTCACTTCAATGGCGCCGAGCGATGCGAGGTGATCAGTCGCCCACTGTGTGTCGAGCAGGACGGCCCCGGTGGCGTTGAGGTGGTTGACAAGATGCACGAGCGCAACCTTCGACGCGTCGCTGACATCATGAAACATCGATTCGCCAGCGAAGAAGCCATTGACGCGCACGCCGTACAGGCCGCCCACGAGTTCATCGTCGAGATATGTCTCAACGGAATGGGCCCAACCCAGTTCGGCCAGACGTACGTAGGCGTCGACGAACTCGGGAGTGATCCATCGACCCTGTCGCTGGGGATCGGCGCACCGCTCCATGACGCCGCGGAAGTCGGTATCCATCCGAACGTCGAATCGACGGCAACTGGAGCGGAGCGACTTCGAAACGATGAGGCCGTCGAGCGGGATGACGCCGCGCGGATCAGGTGAGTACCACGCGATCTTGCTGCGCCGTCGATTGGGGTCGACCGGCATCGGGAAGAGACCGGTGCGATACGCGGCCAGCAGCGTGCCTGGTTCGAGGTCGGCGCCGAGCGCCACGAGTTCTTCGCCCGGTTCGCTGGTGATGGGGTCGGGGAGCGCGTACCGCGTCGCTGGCGGTTCCAGCGGAGACGGGCTGACGCGTGACATGGTCCCAGCGTGGCAACAAACGCCGCAAGTGAACGAAAGAGGGACAATCTTCCTGTCAGATTCTGGTCAACCCGCCACCGAGGGTGACCGTTGCCTCACGCATAACTGACTTCTGGGACTGACTGCTCAGTACGAGCGGAAGCCCTGCTTGGTCTTGCGGCCAAGGTGGCCGGCGGCAACCATGCGGCGCAGAAGCGGCACAGCGGCGTAGTTGGGATCGCGGAACTCGGTATAGAGCGCGTCAAGAATCGACACCGACGTATCGAGGCCAACAAGGTCCAGCAGCGCAAACGGGCCCATCGGGAAGTTGCAGCCGCCCATCATGGCGGTGTCGATCGAATCCATCGACGCCGTGCCCGCCTCATACATGCGCACGGCATTGTTGAGGTAGGGGAAGAGCAGTGCATTGACGATGAATCCTGCGCGGTCTTCGACCAGTACGGGGTCCTTGCCACACGCGCTGGCGAATGCCGTTGCTGCCTCGATCGTGTCGTTGGACGCAGTGAGAGGGCGGATGACCTCGACGAGTGACATGGCGGGTGCCGGGTTGAAGAAGTGGATGCCGCAGACCTTGTCAGGGCGCTGCGTCATCATTGCCAACTCGACGACGGGGAGCGTCGAGGTGTTGGTGGCGAGAATGCCCTCGGGCTTGACGATCTGCTCGAGTTCGCCGAACAGTGCACGCTTCACTTCGAGGTCCTCGACAACGCTTTCGATAACGAGGTCGCAGTCGGCGAGCTGACCGAGATGATCGGTGACCGAAATTCGGCCGAGGATGGCCTGGCGCTCATCTTCGGTCAGACGTCCCTTGGCGACGTGTCGAGCAAGACCAGAGTCGACCTTTTGGAGTACGGCGTCAGCGCCAGCCTGGGTGCGCGACCGCACGATGACTTCGAGTTCTGCACGCGCCACCACTTCGGCCAGGCCTGAACCCATGATCCCGGAGCCGAGGATGCCGACCTTCTTGATTTCCGTCATGGCGACGAGCTTAGTTACCGATGGGTAACACACAGCAATCTGTTGCTGACCTCGTATCGTCGGTCCCTGGCGTCCAGCCGACGTCGGCCTCTCCACATGTTCGTCCTGCTCGTCTTCCATCTCGTCCTCGGTGTCGCCATCATCGCGGCAGGACGCAGTCTCGGTCGTCATGGATTCGCACTGGCTGCTCTCGCGCCGCTCGCCACGATCGTCTGGGCGATCACGCAATCGGATCGGGTGCTCGATGGCGAGGCGAGCATCGAGACGTTCTCGTGGGTCGGCGGCCTCGATATCGCGATCGATCTGCGACTCGACGCCTTCGCGTTGTTGATGGTTGCGCTCGTGTCAGGCATCGGGCTGCTGATCTGCATCTACGCCCTCGGTTACTTCCAGCCGCACGGACCTGATGACGTCGTCAAGGACAACGTCGGCCGGCTGGCCGGGATGATGACGCTCTTCGCCGGCGCGATGCTCGGTGTCGTTCTGTCGGACCATCTCATTGCGCTGTTCATTTTCTGGGAGTTGACGTCGATCACGTCGTACCTCCTCATTGGCAACGACGACACCAACCCCCGCGCCCGCGCAGCGGCGCTGCAGGCGATCCTCATCACCGGCATGGGTGGACTGGTTCTGCTCGCTGGGTTGATCATCATCGGGCAGTCAGCAGGGACCTATTTGCTGTCAGAGTTGATCATCGATCCGCCGACCGGGGCAATCGTCAATGCCGGCGTTATCTGTGTCTTGATCGGAGCCTTCACGAAGTCGGCTCAGGCGCCGTTCAGCAGTTGGCTCCCAGGTGCCATGGTCGCACCCACGCCGGTCAGCGCGTATCTGCACTCGGCGACCATGGTCAAGGCGGGCGTATACCTTGTGGCCCGCCTTGCCCCGATGTTCGCCGTCTCTGGGAACTGGCGTGTGGTCGTCCTTACGGTCGGGTCGGCCACGATGTTGATCGGCGGACTGCGGGCGCTTCGTCAACACGATCTCAAGCTGCTCCTGGCGTACGGCACGGTCAGCCAGCTTGGCTTCATGATGCTGCTGTTCGGCACCGGCGACGATCACATCGCGCAGGCCGGAGTTGTTCTGCTGCTTGCGCATGCTGCATTCAAGGCCGCGTTGTTCATGGTGGTCGGAATCGTTGATCACCAGGTCGGCACCCGCGACATCCGCAAACTGCACGGCTTCGGGGCGTCCTGGAGGCCGGTACTCATCGCCGGTGTGGTCGGGGCCGCGTCGATGGCGGGGTTGCCTCCGCTGTTCGGGTTCATCTCGAAGGAGAAAGCTCTCGAGGGCTACGTCGACCACGGTGATTTTGTCGGATCGACGATCGTCCTCGTCGTCATTGTCGTGGCATCAATTCTCACGTTCGCCTACTCGGCCCGTTTCGTCCTTGGTCTCTTCGGAGCATTTGCCGAGTCCGACGCCGATGACGTCTCCCATGCCGCGCACGCCCCGTCGTTCACGTTCGTTGCACCAGCGTTGCTGCTGACCGTCGTCAGCCTTGCTGCTGGTATTGCGCCGGTGCTGGTCGATCGGTTGGTCGAGGCGGCCACCGTCGCATTGCACCCCGAGGCCGAACCAAAACACCTGCACCTGTGGGCCGGTTTCACCACAGCGTTCGCGCTGTCGCTCGTGGTCATCGGTGTCGGTACGTTGCTCACGCTCTTGCGTCGTCAGGTGAGCGCTGCCCAGCGCTCCGCGTCGCGCGCGTTGCGATTTGTTCCCACCAGCGAACAGGCCTTCAACTTCCTGCTGCGTGCCGTCGGGGTCACGGCGCGTCGAGTCACCGGATTCCTGCAGAACGGTTCGTTGCCGATCTATGTGTCGGTGATCCTGATGGTTGCCACGGGCGTGCCGTTGATTGCCTTCGCGAGTGCTTGGAGCGGCTTTGGTGACATGATTGAAGCACCGGCTCAGGTGGTGCTTGTCGCGATGATCATGGCCGCTGCGCTGGGCGCCTCGATTGTGCGGCGACGTATCGCCGCCGCGCTGATGCTCGCTGCAGTTGGTTACGCGATGGCCGGTTTCTACGTCTCGCAAGGTGCACCGGACCTCGCACTCACCCAGTTCGCGATCGAGACGCTGAGTACCGTCTTGTTCGTTCTCGTGCTGCGGTACCTCCCCGCGACGTGGACGCATCGGGCTCCGGCTATCGCGGCACCGATGCGGATCGCCGTCTCGGTGTTCGTTGGCATCGCCATCTTTGTTTTCGCTTTGGTCGCCAGCGGAGCTCGCAGCGATGTCTCGGGTCCGCAGCAATCCGAGGCGATGGTCGAAAATTCGCTGACGAAGGGCAAGGGCCGCAACATCGTCAACGTGATCCTGGTCGACTTCCGCGGTTGGGACACGATGGGTGAGATCACGGTGCTGCTCGTTGCCGCGGTCGGCGCGGTCAGCCTTGCCCGCAGCGGTCGGCGGCCCGACCAGACCGGTGCGCCAACCTTTGAAGAGATTCTCGATCCGGTTGAGCCCGATGACTTCGTCGACGACGACGGTCCGGCGTCGTCGCTGGTCGGCGCTGAGCCTCCCGGGGGTATCTCGTGAGCCCGCGCGGCGCGCCCGGTCGCGTCTTCGTCCTCGATCAGGCGATCAAGGTCATTTACCAGTCGATTCTCGTGCTTGCGCTGTATTTCGCTTTCGCTGGGCACAACCTGCCCGGAGGAGGATTTGTCGGTGGCCTGATGGCGGGCGCGGCAGTCTCGCTGCGCTACGTGTCCGGCGGCGCGGAAGCGGTGCGGACCACGTTCCGGGCACCGTCGCACGTGATCCTCGGCTGTGGCCTGCTGTTGTCGTCAGGAACCGCGATGGTGCCGGTGCTCCTCGGGGGCGCTGTGCTCGAGCACGGTGAGATCGAGTTGGAGCTGCCGATTTTCGGCACGGTCAAAGTGGTGTCTGCGCTTCCGTTCGACACGGGGGTGCTCTTGGTCGTTGTCGGTCTCGTGCTGATGCTGTTCGCTGCCTTTGGTGATGATCGTCCGATCGAGTCGGCCGAGCCAACGGTCTCGGCCAGTGCGCCGGACAGTGCCCCGGACAGTGCGGAGGCATCCATATGAGCGTCTTGCTTGCGTTCGCCGCGGCGTTTCTCTTCGCAACCGGCACCTGGCTGCTGTTGCAACGTCGCCTGTCGCGCATCATCGTCGGCATCGGCCTGATCGGGCACGGCTCAAATATCTTGCTGCTCACGTCCAGCAATGGCCGGGGCCTGCCGCCGATCATCGACTCGGCGGATCCGACCGATTTTGCCGACCCGTTGCCGCAAGCTCTCGCGCTCACCTCGATTGTCATCACCTTCGGAGTGACTGTGTTCCTGTTCGCAGTCGGGTTCCGAAGCTGGAAGCTGACCCACGATGACGTTGTCGAAGACGACGTGGAAGACCGCTTCATTGCCCGGCGTCGCGCGGATCGCGACGTCGAAGAGAGCGAAGCCGCCGAACGCGAACATGCCGTCGAAGAGGATCGCGCATGACCGGCGCGTTCGCTTCCGCGCTCGGCGCAGATTTGCTCGCGGCTGACGTGACGGCGCCGAGCAGTGGCATCTTCGACGCATTGGTGCCGATGCCGGTCTTGCTTCCGTTGCTTGCTGCATCGCTCAGCGTGATCTTCGCCCGACTCCGAAACGTGCAACGCGTGCTGAGCATCGTTGCGCTGCTCGGTGTTGTCGTCAACAACGTCATCTTGCTCAGCCGGGTCGACGAAGCGACGGGCGACGCAGCCGGCGGCATCGTTGTGTCCCAGGCAGGCGGTTGGGTTGCCCCCCTCGGAATCTCCCTCGTGGTCGACCGGCTATCGGCAATCATGCTGGTGGTCTCCTCACTGATGCTGCTCTCGGTCCTGATCTACGCGATCGGGCAGGACTCAGAGGAACGCAGATTTGCCGCGTTCCATCCGGTGTACCTCGTCTTGGCAGCGGGCGTCTCAGCCAGCTTCATCACCGGTGACCTCTTCAACCTGTTCGTCGCGTTCGAGATGATGCTCGTTGCGAGCTACGTGCTGCTCACCCTCGGCGGCCGAGCCGGGCAGGTGCGCTCAGGAATGTCGTACATCGTCATCAGCCTGATCGCCTCGACGTTGTTCATCACCACGCTCGCGTTGTTTTACTCAGCGACTGGCACGGTCAACATGGCCGAGTTGGCCGAACGCATCCCCGAACTGCCCAGTGGTGTCCGAACCGGATTCTCACTGCTGCTCATCGCCGTCTTCGGCATCAAGGCCGGAATTTTCCCGCTCTTCTTCTGGCTACCGGACAGCTATCCCACAGCGCCCAACGCGGTCACCGCAATCTTTGCGGGCCTGCTCACCAAGGTGGGGGTCTACGCGATCATTCGCACCCAGCTACTCCTGTTCCCAATGGACGCACAGCAAGGCAAACTCCTGCTGGTCGTTGCCGGGTGCACGATGGTCGTCGGCGTCCTCGGAGCACTCGCGAATGACGACCTCCAGCGCATCTTGTCGTTCCACATCATCAGCCACATCGGCTACATGATCATGGGCCTCGGCCTCTTCACCCTGGCGGGAGTGGCTGGCGCCGTCTTCTACGTCGTGCACCACATCGTCGTCAAGACCGCACTGTTCCTCGTCGCTGGCCTGATCGAGCGCAAGGCTGGCTCCGACCGGTTGTCGAGGCTCGGTGGCATGGTGCGCAGCGCGCCGATGATCGCTGTGCTGTACGCACTTCCGGCCTTGAGCATCGCTGGGCTGCCGCCGTTCTCTGGCTTCGTCGCGAAATTCGCGCTGGTCGGCGCCGCGATCGAAGCCGAGCAGTGGGCGATTGTCGTCGTGGCGCTGTCCGTCAGCTTGTTGACCATGTACGTCATGGGCCGAATCTGGTCGAGCGTGTTCTGGGGCGAATCCGACGATGCAGCAGTGATGGCCAGACTCGCGCCTGGTGTCACAAGGGTCCCGATGTTGATGACCGCGGCGACAGTCGTCGTGGTCGGGCTGTCCCTTGCACTGCTGGTATTCGCCGGCCCGCTCTACGACCTGGCAGAGCGAGCTGCAACAGACTTACTCAACCCGCAGGGATACATCGACGCCGTATTGCCAAACAGCGGTGACGTGGAGGTTGGCGGATGATCGGACTGCTTCGTGTCCCCAGCCTGCTGGTCTGGCTCACGTTGCTGTGGGTGGCTTTATGGGGCGATGTGACTGCCGGCAACGTGCTCGGCGGACTGCTCGTCGCGATCGTCGTGGTTGCCGTCGCCCGACCGACCGGAGTGACCGGTTTGGAACGGACGTACTTCCGCCCTGTCTCAGCGCTGCGCTACGGGCTGTACTTCCTCGTGCAGATGGTCAAGTCCAACCTGATCGTCGCCTGGGAGATCATCACGCCAGGGATGTCGCTCAACCGAGCGATTATCGCCGTGCCGATGCATACATCGTCGGCCGGCGTGGTGGCGCTGGTCGCGAACTCGATCACCCTCACGCCTGGCACCGTGACCATCGAGGTCATCGAGGAGCCGACCGATGATGGACTGATCGATCGCACGCTGTTCATCCATGTGCTCCACTTCCTCGGGGTTGACGCAGTGCACCGCGATGTGCTCCGACTCGAACGGTTGGCCATCAAGGCGTTCGGCTCGCCTGACGAGTTGCCTCGACTCGATGCCGAACTGGCAGCAATGGTGATCGAAAAGGACGTGTCGTCATGATCGTTGTCCCGTTGTTGTTGCTGACCGTCGCCCTCGCAGCGTTCATGTTCCGGGTCCTTCGGGGCCCATCGATTCCCGATCGGGTTGTTGCACTGGACGGCGTGCTGTCGGTCGTGGTGAGCGGCATCATCGTTGCTGCAGCGCGAGCCGACAGCGGCATCACACTCTCCACCGTCCTGGTCGTGTCGCTTGTCGGCTTCGTTGGCACGGTGGCCCTCGGGCGCTTCGTCGAGCGGAGGGGCGGCTGATGGGCATCGTCGCCAGCATCTTCATGATCACCGGAGCGACGCTCACCATGATTGGTGGCATCGGCGTCATTCGGTTCCGCGATCTGATGTCACGCGTCCACGCCGCCGCCAAGGCGCCGACGCTCGGCCTCATGCTCGTGGCAGTTGGCGCGGCCATCGAGATCGGAACGTTTGACGCTGCCGTGGCGTTGGTGCTTGTCGTCGTGCTGCAACTCCTCACGTCGCCGGTGGCCACGCACGTGCTCGCCCGCGCCTCGTACGGGCAAGTCGACATGGCCCTTGACGGCGAAGATGACCTTGCCGCCTTTCTCGCCGCCCGCGCGGAGTCCGGCTCCTCGGATCCTGATCACGATCCTGACGCCCCCGGCGCTCCGTAACGCCGGTACCCGGCAGTGAACTGGCACGCTTCGTCACGATGAACGCAACGAGTTCCGAATCTGTGCGGTGCGGCTGGCCCACGGGGAACGACACCTATCTGGAGTACCACGATGCCGAGTGGGGCCGGCCGACAACGGACGAATACCGTCTGTTCGAGAAGATCTGCCTCGAAGGTTTCCAGTCGGGCCTGAGCTGGCTCACGATCCTGCTCAAGCGTCCCCGTTTCCGTGAAGTGTTTGCCGACTTCGACTACCGGGCAGTGGCGGAGTTCGGAACCGACGATGTCGAACGACTGCTCGATGACGCGGGCATCATCCGGCACCGAGGCAAGATCGAGGCGACGATCAACAACGCGCAGCGCGCCGTCGAACTGGCCGAGGTCGAAGGGTCGCTCGTCGACTGGGTGTGGGAGTGGGCGGTCACGACGCCCCACCGCGAGCTCGACGGCGCCATCCCGGCCAAGACCGAGCGATCCGCTGCACTTGCCAAAGACCTGAAGCGGCGAGGCTGGAAGTTCTTCGGCCCGACAACTGCCTACGCGTTCATGCAATCAGAGGGGCTCAGCAACGATCACGAGACGTCGTGTTTCGCACACGATGCTTGTGCAGCAGAACGAGCGGCGTTCCTGACCGGTCGCACGCTTCGGCCAGCCGACTGACCACGCCGGGTGGCGGAGGATCTGCGCTGTTGGGACTCCGGGTCGTGGCGCCGACCATTCGGTACGATGATCCGATGCGGCCAGCGACCACTCTTGCCCTCGGACTCCTCCTCCTGGTGATTCTCGTCTCGGGAATCATTTCGCTGGTCCGGCTCTGAGAAAACAGGAAACCTCGATGAACATCGCTCACGTCCTCGACGGCCATGCCGCAGACTCGGTGGCCCTGATCAGCCGGAATCGAACAACGACGTACGGCGAACTTCGTGACCAGATCAACCACCTCCGCGGGGGTCTCGCCTCGATCGGTGTCGGGCGCGGCGACCGAGTCGCGCTGCTGTGTGGCAACGGTCGCCACTTCGTCATCACCTACTTCGCCACGGTGGGCCTCGGTGCTGTCGCCGTCCCACTCAACCCGCTCAGCCCCGCACCGGAACTTGAGACCGAGATAGCGGCTGTTGGGGCCAAAGTGGTTGTCATCGAGAAGTTGAGCGCTGGCACATGGGCGAACGTCGATCGCTCGCAAGTCCCGACCGTCGCCACGGTCATCAGCTCCGAACACGGATCCGGACCGGAGGGAACGCAGTCGGTCGATGAGCTGCTCACGGCCGACCCTGTTCCGATCGCCGAGGTCGCGTCCGACGACGACGCTGCACTCATTTTCACCAGCGGTACCGCTGGCCTACCTCGCGCCGCCCGCCTCACCCACGGCAACAACCACGCGAACATCGAACAGAGCAAAGCCACCGACGTCCTGCAGCCGAGCGACCTGATTTACGGCGTGCTCCCGCTCTTCCACATCTTCGGGCTCAACATCGTGATGACAACTGGCCTGGCGGTCGGCGCCACCGTGATGCTCGTGCAGCGCTTCGACCCGCACACCGCGGCCGAGTCGATTTCGGGCCGGCAGGTCACGGTCGTGCCGGGCGCTCCAGCGATGTGGACGGCGTTCACGCACTTCGACGAACTCCCTGCTGACACGTTTACGTCAGTGCGCGTGGCTCTGTCTGGTGCTTCGAAGCTGCCGGTTGCCACATTCCACGCAATGCGCGACCGCTTTGGCGTCGAGGTCGCCGAGGGATATGGCCTGACCGAAACATCTGCGACGGTCACCACGTCGCTCGGCGCGCCGATCCGGCCCGGCTCGGTTGGCCGCGCATTCGACGGGGTCGAGATCCGTCTGATCAACACCGACGGCCATGACGTCCTCGTCGGTGACATCGGCGAAATCTGGGTCCGTGGTGACAACGTCTTTCCGGGCTACTACGGCGATGACCCGGCGACTGCCGTGGTGCTCTCGCCTGACGGGTGGCTCCAGACGGGTGACATGGCGGTTGCCGATGACGACGGCTTCCTCTACCTCGTCGATCGTGCCAAGGATCTCGTCATCGTGTCCGGCTTCAACGTGTACCCGGCCGAGGTCGAAGGTGTGTTGACGATGCACCCCGACGTGCATGAGGCAGGAGTTGTCGGCGTGCCTCACCCGCATACCGGCGAGGCGGTCAAGGCCTTTGTCGTCGTGCGTCACGATGCCGATGTGGACGAAGAGACGCTCATCGAGTTCTGTCTCGGTCACGTCGCGCGCTACAAGTGCCCGTCGAAGGTGATGTTCGTCGACGAGTTGCCACGAAACACCACCGGCAAGCTCGTCAGGCGTCGCCTCGACGACGCACTCTCTGTTTCCTGACCGCGCGCAACACGCGCCTCGCCTGACCGCAGGAAAAGACGACCTGCACCGGGTGACGAACCTCACACGCTGGTTCCGAGCTGGCTTTGTGAAAACGTGCACAAACGTTTAGCGTGTCTCTTGCATGGCCGTTCAGCGATCACGACGCCGAATTCCCGAGGCAACTGTTGCCCGGCTTCCGGTGTACCTGCGCATCCTCGGTGAGCAGTTCGATATCGGCGTTGGAAACATGTCATCGGAGGAACTTGCCGAACTCGCCGGCGTCAATGCTGCCAAGGTCCGCAAGGACCTGAGCTACCTCGGCAGCTACGGCACGCGTGGAGTCGGGTACGACGTCGAATTTCTCGTGTACCAGATTCGTCGCGAGCTTGGTCTCACTCATGATTGGCCCGTCGTCATCGTCGGGGCCGGCAACCTGGGCCAAGCCCTCGCCGGCTACAACGGTTTCGGCGACCGCGGTTTCCCGGTCGGTGGCATCGTCGACATCGACGACGCCAAGGTCGGATCGGTCGTCGGCGGCGTGCGAGTCCGGCACCTCGATGAGATCAAGCAGGTCGTCCAGGCCCGCAACATCTCGATCGGCGTGATCGCCACCCCCGGCGCGGCGGCCCAGGATGCCGCCGATTCGCTCGTTGCTGCTGGCGTGACCAGCATCTTGAACTTCACTCCGACGGTCATCAACGTTCCGCACGGCATCAGCGTCGGCAAGGTCGACCTCGCCGTTGAGCTCCAAATCCTCGCCTATCACGAACAACGTCGGATCAATGCAGCGCAAGGTTCTGGCGTGCAATCCTTGTCAGGGCTTTCGATTCCGGGCGAGTCGCGCCGGGGCGCAAGCGCCTAAGGTTGTCTGCACATGTCCATCCTCGTCATCGGCGTCAATCACCGGAGTAGCCCAGTCGCGCTACTCGAACGCTTGACGCTTGCACCCGACACTCTGGGCAAGGCCGTCGCGGGGCTCGCGCAGCGCGACAACATTCGCGAAGCAGTGGTCCTGTCCACCTGCAACCGCACCGAGGTCTATGTCGTTGCAGAGCTCTTCCATGGCGCCTACGGCGATGTCCGTGACTTCCTCTGCGAGATCAGCGACCTGTCGGTTGATGAACTGACGCCGCACCTCTACAGCCAGCACGACTCCGCCGCAGTGACGCACCTGTTCGAGGTTGCTGCTGGTCTCGACTCGGTCGTGCTTGGCGAAGGCGAGATTCTTGGCCAGGTCCGTACCGCCTGGGAAACCGCACAGCTCGAAGGCGCGGCGCGAACCAGCCTCAACCTGCTGTTCCGTTCGTCGATCGAGGCGGGCAAGCGAGCTCGCAGCGAAACGGGCATCAGCCGGGGTACGGCTTCAATCAGTCACGCTGCTGTCGAGATGATCACCGACGTTATCGGCGACCTGGCGGGCAAACGGGTTGCCGTCATCGGTGCCGGCTCCATGGGTGAAGGTGTCGCTGTCGCGCTGCATCGTGCCGGCGGCGCCACGATCACCGTCGTCAACCGGTCACCCGAGCGCGGCGCCGCCTTGGCAGCGCGAGTCGACGGCAAGACGGTCGGGTTCGAGCAGCTCGCCGACGTCGTTGCCGTCGCAGATGTTGTTGTGGCGGGCACTGGTGCCGGAGATCCGGTCATCACCGCCGACCTGGTTGCTCGTGCCCGCACGGGCTCTGGCGCCGGCTCGCTTCACATTGTTGACATCGGCATGCCCCGCGACGTCGAGCCAGATGTCGGCGCGCTTTCGGGTGTCACGGTCTTCGACCTCGATGACCTGAGTGCATGGGCAGACCGTGGCCTGGCGCATCGCGCCGGTGAAGCTGATCGTGTGCGTGCCATCGTCAACGAAGAGGTCGAAGACTTTGCCGTCGAGTCCACGGCGCGCCAAGCCGCTCCGCTCGTTGCGTCGATGCACGAGGCTGCCGAGCGTGTGCGGTCTGGTGAGCTCGATCGATTCGCCAATCGCCTCAACGGCCTTGACGAGAGCGGCCGTGGCGCCGTCGAAGCCTTGACAAAGGCAATCATTGCGAAGCTGTTGCACGAGCCATCGGTGCGTCTCAAAGGCCAGGCCGGTACGCCGCAGGGCGATCGCAACGCCGCTGCGGTACGCGACCTGTTCGACCTGAGCTGACACCGTTCGAGATACTGGCATGTCCACGCCACTGCGCATCGCGACGCGAGCATCGCGTCAAGCACTCGCTCAATCCTCTGCAGCCGCCGCCGCCTTGCGCGCCGCTACCGGCCGTGAAGTGGAGCTGGTCGAGGTCAACACCACCGGCGACATTCGCGTCGACGTCCCCCTGCACACGATGGGCGGCCAAGGCGTGTTCGTCAAAGAAGTCCAGCTGGCTGTGCTCGATGGCCGAGCCGACTTGGCCGCGCACTCGGCCAAGGACCTGCCGTCCGCTCCTGCCGACGGTCTGACGATTGCTGCGTTCACCGAGCGCCGCGACCCGCGCGACGCGCTGATTGGTTCCACCCTGGGCGACTTGGCCGAAGGAGCGACAGTCGCGTCGGGCTCGGTCCGGCGCCGAGCGCAGCTGCGCCGCGTCCGCCCCGACCTTGCGTTCGCCGAGCTGCGCGGCAACATCGACACCCGGCTCTCGAAGATCCCCGACGGCGGGGCAATCGTGATGGCCGTCGCCGCCTTGCAGATCCTGGAGATGACCGATCGCCTCACCGAGACACTGGGGATCGACGAGTTCGTTCCAGCCGTGGGACAGGGGTGCGTGGCCATCGAGTGCCGTTCGGACGATGCGGCCACCATCGCAGCGCTCGCGATGATCGATCATGCGGTGACGCGTCATGACGTTGAAGTTGAGCGAGCGTTTCTTGCCGAACTCGGATCGGGCTGCTCGCTTCCCGTTGGTGGCCATGTCGTCGACGGGGTCCTGCGTACGTTCCTGGCCAACCTCGACTCTGGTGTGTCAGTCAGCGATCAGATCGAATTGAGCGGCGCTGTCGAGGCCGATGTCGATCTCGCCCGTGCCGCTGCGGCCAGCGCGCATGGCGCCGTCTCATGATCCACATTCGTCGGAGCTGACATGACGGCCGGACCGGACAGTGGCGAAGGCTCGGCATCGATCGGGGAACTCGCTGGTTGTCGGGTGCTGGTCACCCGCGAACGGCCCGGCGAACTCGGACGAATGCTGGCCGAGCGCGGCGCCGACGTGGTCCACGTTCCGCTCATCGTCGTGACCGACCCGCCCGATCACGGAGCGGCGCTCCAACGTGAGTTCGACCGGCTCGACCGGTACTCGTGGCTCGTGGTCACCTCGCCTGCGGGCGCCGAGCGCGTCGGCAAGGTCGCAGCACTCCACCCGCAGATCCGACTCGCCGCAGTGGGCACCGCGACCGAGCAGCGCTTGGCAGCGCTCGCCGGCCGGCCGGTTGACCTGGTCCCGCACCGCCAGCTTGCTGCGGTGTTGGCCGAGGAGCTGATCAAGCGTTGTGCCGAACCCGCCACGATCCTTGTCGCTCAAGCTGACATCGCTGGCGACGCGCTCGGGAGCCAGTTGTCCATGGCCGGGCACGACGTTACTTCGGTCACGGCCTACGCGACAGTGCTCGTCGAACCCGACGTCGCTGCGATCGACGGCGCCGACGTACTTGTACTGGCAAGTGGTTCTGCCGCTGCAGGGTGGGTCAACGCCTTCGGGGTTCACCAACCGCCGATCGTTGTGGCCATCGGCCCGTCAACCGCTGAGAGAGCACAGGAGAATGGGCTCAAGGTCGACGGGGTTGCCGCCGATCACTCTCTTGAAGGTCTTGTCGACGAAGTTGTTCATCAGGTCATTCGCCATCAAGCGGAGGGCCGGAGATAACCAATGTTGGCAAGCAATGCAGTAATCTTTCCCGGATCGACCAGTCAGTGAGGAGCCTTGTGGCTGCACGCAGCAGAAGCCGAACAATGGCTTCAGCAGTAGCAACTGTGCTCGGGGCAGGGCTCATTTTGAGCACGAGCGCCTCGAGTGTTCTCGCGCGGCCGGTCGTCGTCCTCGAACAGGTCGAAGTTGCTCCGCTCGGCACTGCCGCCTCTTCGGTCGGCGACACGCTCGGCTCGAACCCATCAGTGTCTGGCGACGGGCAATTTGTGGTGTACCAAGGCGCACCACAGCAGCCGCCGCTGCCTGAAGAGCTGGAGGGAAATGTTGAGCCTGTTGAGCCGCAGGTCGACCCGCGAGGTAGCACGATCTATCTCTCGAGTCGCGTCGACAATTCCACGATCGAACTCTCACCGATTCCGAACGGTCTCCGGCCAGGCAACTCAGTCCGCCCCGTGATCTCCGGCGACGGCTGCAGTGTCGTGATGATTTCTGAGATGGCACTTGATGTCTTCCGCGATGACGACGCCGGTGCCCGGTGGGACGTCTACCGCTCGGTCCTCCCACATTGTGACGGAGCGATCGGCAACTGGGAACTCGTATCTGCACGCGCCGATGGCAGCTCACTTGCTCGCGACGATGTCGATCCGAATCAGACTCCAGCCGTGTCGCGTTCCGGTGCCGAGATCGCGTACGTCCACCCCGACGAACGGCTCTTTGAAGCCCCCAACGTCACGACGATCACCGTGATTGACCTGGCCGTTCCCCCGACCGACCCGCGTCGCTCCGAAGTCGTAGCCGGCACTCCTCGCGACCGGCCAAACACCACCTTCGTACACACAGGCATCGATCAGCCCGCACTCTCTGACGACGGCCGACAGGTCGCATACCGGTCTGACGCAGCATCAGCAGAGGGCGTTCCGGTCTGGGGTACGGGCCCAGCTGATGGTGGCGCTGCGACCAAGCAGGTCTTCGTGTGGAATCGGCTCGAAGCCGATCCGTTCGCCGCAGTGCAGCTGGTTTCGGCCCTGCCGTCGGGTAAGCCAAGCACAGCCGGTGCCGCCGAGCCAGCGCTCTCCCGCGATGGCCGGGTGGTCGCCTTCTCATCTCCTGACCAAGGTCTCGTCCCGGCAGTCTTCCCGCTCTGTGTTGACGATTGCCCATCGCAGATCTATCGACTCGACCGTGACGTCGACGCCGACGATGATTTCGACGAGCCCGGTGCAACTGAGCTGGAAATCATCAGTGTCGAACCCGGCTCGGATGGCTCAAGTGCTCCGGTCGTCGGCAGCGGTGCTTCCACGCAGCCCACGCTCAGTGCCGATGGCCACGTCCTCGCGTTTGTCTCGAAGGCGCCCAACCTGCAGCTCCTCGAAGCGCCAGGAAGTGGCGAGGTCGGCGATGGCGACATCCTCGTCGCTGACGAAGGTCAGAGCGATTTGCGCCGCATCACTGTCGCTATCGACGGCGTTCGTCCAACGATCGGTGCCCATTCGCACCCGCAACTCAGTGACTCGGGCCGCATCACCGTGTTCGACACTCTCGCTGCGTCTGATCTGCTCGTCGAAGGCGCTCCGGCCGGCCGTCAAGTCGTCGCGCTGTCTTCACCCCCACGTCTCTCACTCCCCGACGCTGACGTCGGAACCACCGTGGTTGGCCTCGAAAGTACTGGCTGGTTTGTCGGCCTCGTCAACGAGGGCCCTTCGGCATTCGATCCCGCAATCGTGACCATTGACGATGCCCGCTTCACCATCGACGCCCAGAACAGCACGTGCGTCATCGGAACGCTCGTCCCGGCGGGCTCTGATTGCAAAGTGCAGTTCACGTTCACGCCCACCTCAGAAGCCGCCGTCAACGCCACGCTCACTATTGCCGAAGAAGGCTTCGAAGCGGTGTCGGTCAGCTCACGGTTGGGCGGCGGCGGCGGCGAACCCGCTCTGCAGCTGTACCCCGGCGGTGCAGATATCCCCGGCGAAATCCTCGTTGGCGAATCGGCACCCGAGTTCCTCTTCGACGTCGGCAACATCGCACTCGTCCCAACTTCGATCGAACGAGTCGAAATCCAGGGCGCGCACGCCGGTGACTTTGCTGTCACCTCGTCGAATTGCGTGGATCGCCCGCTGAACCCGCGAGCGAACTGCGCCATCGGCGTCACGTTCACGCCAACAGACAGCGGCCGACGCACAGCGCTCATCGAAGTGTTCACCCCAGAGGGCCAGTCATCGTCCGTCATCATCGCTGGCGACGCAGTTTTTGAGCCGATTCTTGCCACGTTCGGGTCCGAGGTGCGTGCCGGTGAGCTGTTCCTTCTCGCTGGGTCGGCCTACCCGGCCGGAATGCCGTTGGTGATCACCTATGCCGATGGCCAAGGACAGCCGATTGAGATCGACATGGTCACCAACGAGAACGGTGATTTCTTCGTGTCGGTTCCTGTCGACCCGAACGAATTCGGTGGTGATCGCCAGATCGTGGTGCAGTCGTCAGAGGGTGTTGCCGCTGTCACTCAGATCGACGTCGTTGCCGAGACCGAACAGCACGTTGGTCTGCCTGGCTTTGGCCTCGGCTGACTGGCGTCAGATCCCGGCGTCACCCGAACCCTTGAGGATGTACCGCTCGTTGGCGGCAGCCGACTCGGGTCAATCGTGAGGTGCTATAGGGCAGGGCGGGTTCGGCCGCCGATGTTGATGCGCGTGGAACACGTATCGGCAGTCGAGGTGGCACCCTTGGCGTCGCACTTCACCGAGAAGGTCAGGTTGTCGCCGGGCTGAAGCCGAATGGGGGTGATGCGCGGCTCGAAGTACTGCCCTCGGATGTTCGACAACGACCACTGGTACACCTGCACGCCGTTGATGAACAGTTGGGCGATGCCGGTGTCGTTGAGTGAATTCTCGACTCGAATATCGGTGAGGTCGAACGTGATGCCCTCGCCAATGGGCTGGGAGGCGTCGGCCGTGCCGAGGATCGGAGCATCGACGGTCAGACGAATGAACGACGGCTCACCGTCACCGTCATCAGCGGTCACCGTCTCAACTGCCGCCTCGTCGCTGTCGACTGCGGTGGTGGCGGGGGCGGGGGTGGCGCCGTCGACGGGTGCGGGAGTGAGCTCAGCAATTCGTTCGTCGACGAGGTCGGTCGCGGCGTCGCGAATCTCGGGTCGAATGACGCCGAACCAGGCGGCAGCCAGGCCGCCAAGAAGTGCTGCAATTGTGAGCGCGCGGACGATCGCTGCCCCGGGGATGGTGGGGGGCTGAACGAGCGACATCGATGCGATGGCGGGGTCGTGCCCCTGCTGCTCCGCTTCGACCTCGAAATCGAGCGTACGAGTTGCGCGCCGAAAGAACCCGCGCCGAGCTTTGGCCTTGAATCGCACCAGGCTGGCCCCGCCGGGCGCGACGCCGACCGCCGGGGGATCGAATAGTCCATCGACTCGTTCGCTGGTGTCGACGAGCTTGAGACGACAACTGGCGAGCTCATTGCCGTGGTTCTCGACCATGAACTCGTACGTCGCGCGATGCCGAGCGCGCTGCACCGGCTGCAAGCTGACGATGCGCCGATCGTCGAATGGCTGAATCGCGAGCACGATCTCGGCGACCACAGTGTCATCGGGTTCGCTGAGTGGAATGACACGCACGGCAATAACGGTCGGGCCCGCCGATGTCGTGGGGACTTCGGGTGGTGTGACCACGACGTCGACCACGTCCTGCGATCCGCCGAACAGGGTGATGCTGCTGCGTTCGATCGCGGTCCAGCTTGCAGACAGACCGGCGGGCACGACCGTGTACGACTCGGCTGACTGACGCAGGTTCTGTATCGACAACGGCAGCGTCAACTGCGCGCCCGGTTGGGCAACCATCTCACCGCTGGAGAACCACGTCTGCACTGACACGCCCGTCAAGGTACTGGCTGACTTGCCGCTGCGTTGGGCATCCCGCCGGGCAAGATCATCGGCTGCCCCTCCGTCCATCGCACTCACGACCGTCCAAAAAATGTGGGATCAGCGTCGCAGAGCGACCTTCATGCCACAAGTTTCGGGCGTGATCGATGCCGCAACCGAAATGTGCCGGAAAATCGTCGGTCAGCGACGCTGGTCTGTCATTTTCTGGGGCGGGGGGTGACGTGGTGGAAACATGGATGGACGCGGTCTCGTAGGCTAGAGAGGTGACGACGATCCGACCGCGCCGCCTTCGACGAACTGCCGCGATGCGCGAACTGATGGCGGAAACGCACGTCCGCGTCGACGATCTGATCGCTCCGCTGTTCGTGCGCGAGGGAATCGACCAACCGGTACCGATTGACTCGCTGCCCGGCGTCGTGCAACACACCCGCGAATCCCTTCGTGCCGAGGTGTCCGGTCTCGCCCAACTGGGGGTGAAGTCGGTGATTCTCTTCGGGGTGCCGTCTGAGAAAGATGCCGTCGGGAGTGGCGCCTCTGACCCGAATGGCATTGTGCAGCTGGCCCTCGGAGACCTTCGTGCCGAGGTGGGCGATGACGTCGTGGTGATGACGGATCTGTGCGTCGACGAGTACACCGACCACGGACATTGCGGCATTGTCGACGAACACGGCAGCGTCGACAATGACGCCACTCTTGACCTCTATGTACAGGCCGCGCTGGCGCAAGCCCGGGCAGGCTCGCAGGTGGTGGCTCCGAGCGGGATGATGGACGGCCAAGTTGCGGCGATTCGCACGGCGCTCGACGCGGAGCAGTTCAGCGAAGTGGCGATACTTGCCTACGCCGCCAAGTACGCAAGCGGCCTGTACGGGCCGTTTCGCGATGCGGTCGACGTCGAGATCGCCGATGGCGGCGATCGGCGCGGTTACCAGCAGGACTATCGCAACGTCCGCGAGGCCCAACGCGAGATTGATCTCGACATCGCTGAAGGTGCCGACATGATCATGGTCAAGCCGGCATTGGCGTATCTCGATGTGATTGCCGAGGCTGCTGCGCGCGTCGACCTTCCTGTCGCCGCGTATCACGTGTCGGGCGAATACGCGATGATCCATGCCGCCGCTCAGAACGGTTGGATCGACGGAGATGCCGTCGCTCTCGAACACCTCACTGCGATCAAACGCGCCGGTGCAAACATCATTCTCACGTACTTCACCCGCTGGTTCGCTGAACAGCACCAGTAGTCGCTCAGTCGGTGCACCGCGCCGAGTGACCGCCCGATAGGAGCAACATGGTCGACACCCTCATCCCACCCTGCGATGCCACGCGATGCGCGGCGGCTGGCTGCACCCCGACGGTCTGCGTCGGTGCTGGTGTCGCGTCAAATGCCGAGATGTTCGACCGATCGAAGCGAGCGATCCCTGGTGGCGTGAACTCGTCGATCCGTGCATTCAAGGCGGTCGGCGGAGAGCCTTACGTGGTCGCACGTGCCAACGGTGCGACGATCACCGACGTCGAAGGAACCACCTATTTCGATCTGGTCCAGAGCTACGGCGCAGTGATCCTCGGGCATGCGCATCCCGCCATCACACAGGCAGTCACAGCGGCTGTCGGCGATGGGACGTCATATGGCGCGCCGACGCCACGTGAGATGAAGCTCGCAGAGGCGATCAGCGAGCGTGTGCCGAGCTGTGAACGGGTGCGCTTGATGAACTCGGGCACCGAGGCCACAAGCACCGCGGTGCGCCTGGCGCGCGGTGTCACCGGCCGCGATCGAATTGTCACGTTCGCCGGCAACTTTCACGGGGCGACCGACGCACTCCTCGTTGCCGGTGGTAGTGGCGTGGCGACGCTCGGGCTCCCTGGCACTGCAGGGGTTCCGAACGGTGCCGTCGCTGAGACGATGGTGGTGCCGTACAACATTGTCCCCGAGCTCGACGACCAGGTCGCGGCGGTCATCGTCGAGCCGGTCGCGGCCAACATGGGCGTTGTCGCGCCGGTCCCTGGCTTCCTGAGTGGCCTGCGCGCTGAGTGTGACCGCGTCGGCGCTCTGTTGATTTTCGACGAGGTGATCACCGGTTTCCGGCTCGGGTCAGGCGGTGCGCAGGCAAAGTACGACGTGCGCCCCGACATCACATGCTTCGGCAAAGTGATCGGCGGTGGACTGCCGATCGGATCGATTGGTGGTCGCGCCGACATCATGGAGCGTCTGTCGCCGCTTGGTCCGGTGTTTCATGCCGGGACGTTGTCGGGGAATCCACTCGCCACGGCAGCGGGGCTGGCTGCGCTCGGGCAACTCACCGATGACGTCTACATGGAGTTGATGGCGCGCGCCCGTCACCTCGCGGCCGGAATGCGCGATGCCTGTGTATCGGAAGGTTTCGTTGCGTCGTTCCCGGTGGTCGGCACGCTGATGGGCATGGTCTGCGGATCGGCGGCGGGGTCGGTCCAGAACTTCGACGACGCGAAGCGCACCGACGAAGCTGCATATGCAGCGTTCTTCCAAGCAATGCTCGCTGAAGGTGTCGCGATGGCGCCTGGAGCGTACGAAGCGATCTTTGTCGGAGTGGGTCACACCGACGATGTGCTTGATGCGATCGTTGCGAAGACAGCGGTGGCCGCGCGGACCGCGGTGGCTGCGCTCACTGGTTAAGGGGTGACGCCACCGCTGGCGCGACCGCCGCTACGTTGGCGGCGGTGAGGCAGCTGTTCACTTGGCGATTCCTGGCAGCAGTAGCAACGCTGGCAGGGCTGGCGTTGATCGCCAACGCAGTCATCGCTGACGACGACCAACTTGCCGCAGTGCTCGAACCTGAGATCCCTGAGCATCGCGTCGACCTGATCGCTGGAGTCTTCATCACCGAGACCTCTGACGATTTCACGATCGGTCAGGATGGCCTGACTCGCGGGTTCGTTGACTTCACCCTCCAGAATCGTAAGGTCATGCGCGTTGCCCCGGGCACACCGGGCGAGGTCAATTGCCGACTGTCATCGATCAGCAGCTGCGTGGTGTTCGTCGACCTGCTTGGTGACGCCGTCGTTTGGTTTTCTGTGGAGCCCAAGGCTGAGCGGAACACCGTCGAACTCGGGCCGATCGTCGATCTCGAAGATGGTTATGCACTGTTCGCGAGTGGCTGGCAGATCAAGTACCCGCCGGTCATCGAACGTCGCTGTGAAGGCGAGGACATCGTCAGCTTCAGTGACTTCCTGCGCCGCTTTGGGCCGGGCAGCACGACGGTGATCGACGTCGCAACACAACGGGTCCTCCGTGTCCGCTGCGCCGGTGAGGATCGCGTCGTGGTCACCACGACGACCCAGCCGCTGATTGATGTGCCGGTCATCGATGGTGAACTGATTCCGGGCGACGAGATTGACGAGAACGACGGCGTCGTCGAAGTGCCGACCACGCTCGAAGAATCGACCGGCAACGTGACCGGCAGCCCTGCCGACGACTGACAGTTAGGCGAGCAGTGTGTGTGCTGCGGCGAGCCCCGAGTTGTGGGCGCCTTCGACCTTGGGTCCGGCGAACGCGTCACCGGCCATGATCACTTTGCCATCCGCTGTGGTCCAGCACGGATCCGGCCAGATCGATCGTGGTGTGGCGAGGCGCCATTTCTTCAAGGAATGCTCGACGATCGTCGCGTCACCGAGCCATGGGTGCGCTGCGACGGCGAGCTGCTTGACGAGCTCGTCGTTGTCGTCGTCCCAGTGAGCCTCGCTCCACGTCGGGTTGGCATGGAACGTAACGGCGGGTTCGAGGCTGACGCCCTTCGAGGCGTTGTCGCCGATGAAACTGAATACGTCGTCAGCGTTCTGAATTCCACCCGACGGAGGGAGGTCAGGAGCCTGGTCGAGTCGGACGAGTAAGCCGATGGTGCGGTCGTAGTCAGTTCGGAACAGGGTCTCGTCGAGCTCGATGCCGCCGTCGATCATCAAGGCGAAGGCCTGGGGGAGCGGCGCAGTGACGATCACGGCGTCGGCCTCGAACGAGGTGCCGTCGTCAATCGCAACAGACACATCGCCGCTGTCGGCGTCGCGTCGTACAGCGAACGCCATGGTGGAGCAGCGGATATCAAGGCCAACTGCCAGATCCTTGGCGAGTGAGTTCATTCCGCCGGTGGCGACGTAGCGCGGGTGGCTATCGCCATCGCCATCATCGAAGCCGTGGTTCCACGCGTGCACGAGCCCGCGTGCGAGCCAATCGTCGACCGTCTTGGCGAATGCAGGGGACCGCACGGTGAAGAACTGGGCGCCATGGTCGAGTGTTGCGCCGCCGACTCGGCGTGTGGCAAGACGGCCACCGGGCGAGCGGCCCTTATCGAGGACCAGCACGTCAGCGCCCGCGGCATCGAGTTCGCGCGCTGCGATCAGTCCCGCAAGGCCGGCTCCGATGATGATGATACGCACGAGCGTCAGCTTGCCGCAGCAGTGGCCTCGGGGGCCACTTCGGCGGTGCGTTCGCGATGCGCGTCCTCGGCCCGGCCGAGGAAGTCGAAGAGAACGCGATTGAAGGAACGAGCGTGCTCGATCATCAGTCCGTGAGCAGCGCCGCTGATCACGGCAAGTTCTGCCGTGGGGATTCGATCGGCGAGTTCTTCGCTGTCGCCTCGCGGCGTCAGGATGTCCTGATTGCCCACGACGACCAGTGTCGGCACGGTCACGTTTTCGAGTTCGCCCGCATACGACGTGTCGACGTTCATGATGGCGTCGACCTGTGCGGCGAATGCGTGCGACGGTCGCCCGAGCGCAAGCGGTCCAAGCCAGCCCATTGCTGGCAAGAGTCGGCGGAACGAGCGTGGGCCGATGACCCAGCGAGCGGCATCGTGGCCCATCGAGCCGATTCCACGCTCCAGCGCCGCATCGCGCCAGCTTGCCAGCAGCTCTTCGCGCCACGGATGGTTCTGGCCAGCAGTGCAGGCGAGCGTGAGTGAGCGGAGCCGTTCGGGATACTTCACGGCGAGGATTTGGCTAATCGCGCCGCCCATTGATGCTCCGACGACGTGTGCGGTCTCGACGCCAGCGTGATCGAGGACAGTGACGGCATCGTGAGCCATCTGTTCGAGCGAGTACTCGCCGTGCGGTTTGTCGCTGCGGCCTGCGCCCCGATTGTCGAGGGCGACGGCTTGGTAGGACGGGGCCGACGCGATCCGCTGGAGGTTCCATCCGTTCTTGTCGGCACCCAGACCCTGGATGAACAAGATCGGGGGAGCGCCAGGACGCCCGGTGACTCGGTAGTGAATGCGGGTCCCGTCAGATGCACGGACGTAGGTCATCAGTTTCCTCCGAGCCCGCTGAGCGGCAGCCAGTCGAGCGGGGTCCCGGTCGTCATCTCGCCCATTTCGGTGAGCAGCAATGTGAGGTCGTCGGCGACGTGATCGGCGAGTTCGACTTCGGCGAGCGGTCCGCGTCGGCGTTGCCGCTGGCGCGTGGCGTCTCCGATCTCGATACGGGCTCGGCGTCCAAACGGCGAGCTCGTGGTGGCGGCGGGGAACACGTCGACGTTGGATCGGATCGCCGCACCGATCAGGGCGTGGTCGATGGTGCCGACATCGCGGGGGCGAGTGGTGGCGCTCGCAGAACACACGACCAGTTCGCCTGCCCGGAGTGCGCCAGCGACCTCGTCGGGATGATCGAGCAGGCCGCCGAGTCGCTGAGCCAGTGCACCAACGGGGCCGCCGTCCGGTCGGCCGACGAACCGAACCGGCCGGTCGACGGCGCGGCTGATCGCAAACGCGCTGTAGACCGCGGCGAGCGCGAAGCGACGGGCATTGACAACGATGAGTGCGCCCTTACGGGTGGGGAGGCGCTGATCGCCGCCCGTCGACACGGACCAGCGGATCTCGGACAGCATCGTGACCGTGCGGAACAACCCCGCATCGCGACCCCAGTTGTCGACATGACCTGCTGGCTCGTCGGTCACGCGGTGAAACATTGTTGCGCCCTCAGAGGCGACCGCCGCGACCCGCTTCGTCGGAAAGTCGACGACGCTACCGAGTGGAGAGTTTGATGAGGGGTTGGGTGCGGGCATCAGGCGCTCACTTCGTCCGGTGTGATCTGTTCGGCGGCGGGCACCCGAGCCTGCTTGCGAATGACTCTGGGCCATCGATACAGGTGGTCGATGACCTCGGTGGTGCTCGTATCGGGTGTCATGCCGAGCAGTGCTTGCATCCGTCCGTTGTCGGCAAGGCGGCCACGGGTCAGTGCTTCGCTGACATGGTCAGGGATGGGTGCGCCGGTGATGTGCGAGAGTTGGCGAGCAAACCACCACTGGGGTCCGAACAACGGCAGCGGAATGCGTTGGCCGCGACGGATGGCGTGGAGGCAGGTGATCGCGCCGGGGGCGACCACGTTGACCGGGCTCGACAATTGGTTGCGGGCAGCAGCAACGATGGCGCGGGCTGCGTCACGGTGCTCGATGACGGCAAAGGGTGGGTCGGTGGTTGCATGGAAGGGCACCACCGGCTGGCGGAGCAAACGGCCAAGTGGGGAGGGCACGTGCGGTCCGAGTACTGAGGCGAGACGCACAGCACCAACGGTGACCCCGACGCGTTCGGCGACGTTGGCAGCCGTGCGCTCGATGTCGGCAACGGTGCGGCCCCATTCACTCGTCGGGCGCAATGGTGCGTCTTCGTCCGGACGGGTGAGCGATCCGGGGCCGCGGCCGTAGATCTCGATGCCACTGCGAACGATGATGCTGTCGAGCGCCCGGCACTCGGCAGCGGCTCCGAGCACAGAGACGGCGGCTTGATCGGTCAGCGCAGCGGCCACCCGCGGGGCGGCACGAGCGTCCGGCTCCCAGACGCCGACATGGACCAGCACATGGGGGTTGAACTTGGTGACGGTGTCGACAATGGTGTCGTGGTCGTCTGGAGAAATCCGGTGGAACGTCGTACGCTGCAGACGACGACGCGGAGGATCTGCGTCAATACCGGACAGCGAACCCACCCACGGCTCATTTTCGAGGAGATTGGCCACCAAAGTGCCGAGTTCGCCACCCACACCACTCACGAAGACTCGCCGCCCTGCCATGACTCTTGAAGATACTCCGACCCGCCGCCAGTTGATTGGTTCAGCGCTGGGCGCAGCGGTCACGTTGGCGGGCGCCAGCCAACTGTTTGGCAGCGCCGATCGGGTTGCTGCGCTCAGTAGTGCGGTGATGCGGCCAGGGGCTGCGACTAAACCGGCTGTCCGCTTGGCCATCACCGACAAATTGACGTTTCCGGTCGACGCCAACCCGATCTATGGAACGCTGGTGTGCCTAAACAACTTCGGTGGCCGAAGTACGGCGAATGGTCCCTGCAGTCACAATGGCGTCGACATCGGTAACGACAAGGTCAGTGGTCGGGGAAGGCCGCTCTTGGCCTGCGTCGACGGTGTGGTGCACAAAGACGAGGCGTTCAGCACGGGCGGCCTTACGCGCATTTTGCGTGATGGGATCGGTACCTACTACCGCTATCACCATCTCGACAGCTACGAGTCGTCGCTCAAAGAGGGTGATCCGGTGACAGCAGGCCAAGTCATCGGCACGATGGGAAATACTGGGAACACGGTCTGGAGCCACCTCCACTTCGAGATTTGGCAAGACAGCCTGACGCCAAGCCGGGCGACGATCATCGACCCGGTGCCTCGGCTGTGGTTCCCGCACGGTGTCACGCTCCGTGCGCCGACGGCGTGCGCGACCTAATTGGCGCCGCTCCCGAACGGGCTCCATCACCAAAAGTTACGGTTGGGTGACGAAACGGTTGCGCTTTTCGTCATATAATGCGCTCAAGCCGTCCCCCAGACGTGCCGAAGTAGTGATATCGCCGTTGTGCCGTCTGGATTCGCCAGTCGACGTGATGCGACTTGACGAATCCCTGATGAACGATCCCACCGACCTCCCTCTCGGCGAAGAGCAGCACCGACTCTCTCGACGCCGGATGATCACGGCCTCGCTGGGCGCGGTCGCAGGCCTCGTCGCTGCCAGCCAGGTGGCGAACGCATCACTCCCCGGCGTTTTCAACGGAAGTGCTGGCCCGCTGCAGAACAGCGAACTCCAACCCGCTGTTCGGATTCCTCAGACCACGACAACCACAACAACGACGCTTCCACCGGTTGCCGACGGCCAGATCATGTTCCCAATCGATGCCCTCCCGGGAGACTGCTGGATCAGCGACAACTTCGGCGACTGCCGGGGCAGCAACTGTTCGCGTCGCCACGAGGGTCTCGACATCTCCGGGAACCGCGGTGCAGACCTGTTTGCCGTTGTCACCGGTCGCCTGACCAAGAAGTACGTGGATCGCGGACTCACCTACGGGGCCGGTCATGGCTGGACGTTGTACGACGAAACGACCGATGTCACCTACAAGTATTTCCATATGGGCTCTCATGCAGAAGGCCTCGCGGAGGGCGACATCGTGCAGCAGGGCAGTGTGATCGGCACGGTCGGCAATACCGGCACATCAGGCGCGAACAGCGACAGCAACTATCACCTGCACTTCGAGTACCGGCCAGGCAACGTTGCTCAAGATCCTCGACCGCTGCTGGTTCGCCACCCCAACTGCACGTTCTACGACTGATCCACAACAGTGTCTCGCCCCACGCCGCCGGCGCAGCCCGGAGATGGACGTGGCAAATCCATGACCAAGGTCCCAGCCGGTTGCACCCGACGCGCGGTCAGAGGTTCGTAGGCTATGGAAATGAGCTTCTGGCCGAATTCCGAACACTGGAGCGTGAAGATTCCGCTCGAGACCGCACACTCGCGTCTCGACGTGCTCGCCGAGACCGGCGTCGTTATCTTGAAAGATGCCGACTTTGACGTTCCCGAGTCCGAGTATCTCGCGCTCGAGTACATGGACTGGAAGTCGGGTGGCGATACGAACTTCGCGCCGATCGCCACGGCCGACGGGGAACTCGACTGCCGCGGATTTTGGGACAAGGGCAAGACCGACAAGGACGCGGTGTGGACGTCGAATGCCGATGTGGCGCCGAGCATCAAGAACTATGTCGACGGCGTGGGCGCCAACTTCGGGCGGGTGCGCGCCATCAAGCTTGAGCCGCAGGATCGTGAGTCGGCGATCCGAAGCCTGCACCGCGATGACAACAACCGCTTCAACCCCGATGACGAGGGTTGGGTCGTGCGAACGTGGGTTGAGTTGACGGACAACCCAGACAGCTACATGATCTTGATGGACAACGACGCCGACGGTCTTCCTGATGCATCGACCGAGGTCCGCGTCCCGTTGCACAAGGGCGCTCGCTTCATCGTCGACACGCAACGCCTCTGGCATGTCGTTGTGCACCCGGGCGCCGAGTCGCGCTACGCACTCATCACGAGCTTTGAGTCCAGCCCCGTGCTGGACACCTGGATCGCGGCCGAAGCCGCGAGCTGAATCGCTCCAACCTCACCTTCCACCTCGACGCGGAGTCAGCAATTCGTGTCGCAGCGCGAGGAGCTTGGGTGCAGGTTCTCCGTCCGACCAGGCATCGCCAACGATGACCCGTTCGTACGACTCCCATTCCTGGCGGACACCGGCAAGATCGCCGGCGCTGGCATGGGCGCGCATGCGCACTCCGATGAGTTCGTTATGGCCTGCCAAGACCTTGAGACCCTGCCCGGTTGCCCAGAACACCAGGCCGGTGTTGCCGAGCGACAGGGCATGCCCTGCGAGTTTCAGGGCGATGTTCTGATGCGGACAGTTACTCGTCGACGGAACGGCGGCCCTCGAGGGCGCGTCCGAGCGTGAGCTCGTCGGCGTACTCCAAGTCACCGCCCACGGGCAGCCCACTCGCAATGCGGGTCACGTTGAGCCCGAGTGGCTTGAGCAGCCGTCCGAGATACATGGCCGTGACTTCACCCTCGGTATTGGGGTTCGTGCACAAGATGACTTCGGTGATCCCTTCGGGATCGAGCCGAGCAACGAGCTCGCGAATCTTCAACTGCTCAGGCCCGATGCCTTCCAGCGGCGACATCGCGCCGAGCAACACGTGGTAGCGCCCGCGGAACTCGCCGGTCTTTTCGATGGCCACGACGTCACGCGATTCCTCGACGACGCACAGGACATGACTGTCGCGTCCGTCATCGGTGCAGATGGGACACAAGGTGTCGTCGGCGACGTTGAAGCAGCGTTCGCAGAATCGAACTCGGGCCTTGGCATCGGTGATGGCATGCGCGAGGCGTGTGACGTCGTCCTCGGGGACCTTCAGAAGGTGAAACGCGATTCGCTGAGCCGATTTTGGACCGATGCCAGGCAGCCGGCCGAATTCATCGATCAGTGCCTGGACGGGAGCGGTGTACGTCGTTGAGGCCATCAGTACGTCTCGGTAACGAGTTCGGAACCGGGGAATGCCTCAGCGAGTCGATCGATGGGCGTCTTCACGGTTTCAGGCGGGGCATCGACCAATTCAGTGAGGTCGACCTCGTGGTCTTCGGGCAGCACGTGAATCTCGGCCTCGGACGCTGCAGGCACATCTTCGTCAACTTGGAGGGGGGTGCCGCTGGCCTGCGCCTCGGCCGCCTTGCGTTCGGCTGCGCGGCGCGGCGACTCAGATCGCTGACGAGGTGAATCTTCGACCGGCATGTCGCCGTCGTCGACCATCACCGAATCAGCCTGGGGATCAGCGGCAGGGTGTCCCGGATCCATTGGCGGTTCGTTCGCGGGCGGTGCTGCTGGAGTCGTCGGCTCGGCTGACCGAGGGGGCGCACTAGCTGTTGCCGGATCGCTGGACGGGCCGCCACCGGAATCGGGTGATTCGCCACCGCCACCGCCACCGCCACCGGCAAGAACGAGTTCGATCGAGACCGGACCGCCAACAGCGGAGGTGAGTGCCTGCTCAACCGCAGCTCGATGCTGCTCGCACTTGTCGCGATGTACAGGGTTGGGCAGCGACAGCGTCAGGACCGTGTCGGTATTCGAAACGTAGGTCGCGGGTGAGAACACTGCACGAGTCATGCCACGCAGGCCGGGCTTGATCGTGTCATCCCACATCGACTGATTCATCGCAGCACTATTCGACGCAGCTACCGCCGCCGGTTCAGACCTGGCCGCCGCCTGCGATGGTGCTGGCTCCGGCTCGCGTGCGACCGCAGCCGGCGCTGCCTGGTCTTTCGACGTTGCTGCAGTGGTCTTCGCAGCGGACTGTGATCGCTGGACTCGTCCCCCGAGCGTGGCGCGGCCGGTCGCTTCGTCGCGCGGCGCCTCGACGACAGTGGGCTCGGGCTCGGGCTCGGGCTCGAGCTCGGCAGCAGCCGGTGTGGCTTGGGCAGCGGCCGGTGTGGCTTGGGCAGCAGCCTGTCTGGGAGTCGCAGCCGGCGCCCCGGCAAGTTGCTGCTCGAGCTTCGCGACGCGCGCAGTCAGCGCGCCGATGGCTGCACCCGCATCACCGGATGCTGCCGAATCGGACGTGAGCTTGACGATCGCCACATCGAGGAGGACCCGCGGGTCGGGAGCGTGACGCATCTCGGTCAACGCCTCACCGAGTTGTTCGATGCCGCGCACGAGGCCCGCAGCACCGAGCCGCTGCGACTGTTCCGACAGCGCTGCCACCCGATCGGACGGCAGCTGCACCAGGTCGGATGCCATGATCGACAAGAACCCGTTGCGCAGGAACCCAATCAGTTCCTCGGTCAAGGTGCGCGGATCGCGACCCAAACCGATTGCTCCGGCTGCCATCTTCAGCGCCCGACCGGGGTCGCGTTCGATCATCGCCTCGACGAACTCCTCGATGGGCACGGTTTCAGCGCCCTCGCCACCGGTGTTGGCCACCAATTCGAGTGCAGACAGCGCGTCGCGTGCTGACCCGGCGCCCTGGGCCAGCACCTGTTGAATCGCCGCGTCGGAAACGACGAGGCCCGCATCGTCGGCCACCCACCGGACGTGCTGCTGCAACGTGTCGGCAGGAAGCAGATGGAACTGCAGGTGTTGCGTGCGGCTCCGAATCGTGTCGGACATCTTTTGCGGGTCGGTCGTTGCCAGCACGAACACCACGTGCGGTGGCGGTTCCTCGAGCGTCTTCAACAACGCGGCCTCGGCGGGCTTGGTCAGCATGTGCACCTCGTCGAGGATGTACACCTTGTGCCGCCCGGGCGTGCCAAGTGATGCCTTGTCGATCAGATCGCGCATCGAGTCGACGCCGTTGTTGCTCGCCGCATCAAGTTCGTGCACGTCATAGCTGGTGCCGCGCTCGACCGACAGGCACGACTCGCACTCGCAACACGGCTCACCGTCTTGGACATCGGTGCAGTTGAGCACCTTGGCAAGAATGCGTGCCGAGGTGGTCTTCCCGGTGCCGCGGGGACCCGAGAAGAGATACGCCTGGCCTTCGCGTCCTTCGGCGACGGAGGTGCGCAGCGCCTTGACGACGTGGTCTTGACCCCGAACCTCACTGAAGCGGCGGGGCCGATAGCGGCGGTACAGCGACTGGGTGGCCATTGCGGTCACGATAGAGGTTCGCGGGCGCAGCGCCATCGACGGTGTGGACACCTGACCCCTGACCAGTCCTACAGTAGGGGTGATGTCATCTCTTGGCCGACTGAGTCGAGCTGCAGCGATACTTGCCATGAGTGCGTCGATCGTGATGACGGCGGGCTGCGCAAGCGAAGCCGCACCAGCCGTTGACGCTTCCGCCTACCGAGCTGAACTCGCTGCGATCTGCGTTGCGAGCAATGCGGAACGGTCGGCAATTGCTGATCCGCTCGACCAAGCCGGCGTGGCCAGCTTTGCCCGCTCGGTTGCTGACGTGCTCACTCGGCAAGCTGAGGCGGCCCGAGCATTGCGGTCACCGGACGACCTCGACGACGATCACCGAGCGTTCGTACAAAACACCGCTGACCAAGCCGCGGCATGGACCAGCCTCGCCGTCATTCCGTCCAGCGACACGGAACAGTTCGGTGCGCTCCAAACCACCATCCTCGAACTCACCCTCGGGCGCGATGATTTGGCCACGGAGATGGACATTTTGGCCTGTCGCGTCGCTCCGGCATGAGAGCCGACGCGTTCGGGCGGCCACGCTCAGCGCGTGCCTCACGCCCTTGGCTGTGGGCTGGCAGTAGCCTCGGCACACTGTGAACGAGCACACACCTGTTCTCCTTGGCCGACGACGGTCGGCCCGGTCCAATCTGGCCCAAGCCGCCACCGTTTCGCGGCAGCCTGTGGCGTCTCGCTTGGGGCGCTCCGTCCGGCTCGGACTCGCGTTCGTCCTGATCGCCTTCGTCGGAGCATTCGGCCTTGCGCCGGGAACTGCCCTCGCCGACAACGAGATCATTACCTCTGAGCCTGCCGACGGTGCGACCCTCACGACGTCGCCCAGCGAAATCGTCTTCAATTTCACCGAGGAAGTCGGCGAACTGCGCGTCGTCTCGGTCGAGTGCAACACCGAGCCATACCTGGTGCCGCGGCCCACTTTGAGCGGTAACGCGAGAACGATGACGGTCGAGATCCCGGCCCCCGGTCTTCCCCAGGGTCTGTGCGTCGCAACCTGGACGGTCAGCGACAGCGACGACGAGCCGAATGGCAGCGGCCAGATCTCCTTCTCGATCGAGGTGGACCCGGCGCCGACGACCAGCATTGCCGACACAGGCAACGACACGACGACCACATTGGCAGGCGCCGGCGAAGGAACGCCGGCATCGACCACCGGAAGCACTGATGCATCCGACTCGGCGATCGTCGACCTGAACAGCGTCGAGACCGGAACGGGGCCGCTGTGGCTCGGGCGGGTGTTGTCGACGCTCGGCATCGCAGCAGTTTTTGGTGCACTCGTCGTGATCGCTGCGGCGTGGCCAGAGGGCGTCGAATACCTGATCACTGTCCGATTCGTCCGCTCAGCGTGGGTGCTTGCCCTGATCGGAACGTTGCTGTTCACGTCAGCGGCAGCTGCAGCGGTGTCGGGTTCCTCGCTGGGATCTGGCTTCAGCCCCGCTGCGTGGCTGGACCTGCTTGATGCCGGGTGGTCCGGCCGAGCCGCACTCCTCCGACTGGTCTTTGTCATTGCCGCTGCCTGGGCAGCGTTCCGACCTGATCGCGTCATCGACCCCGTCACCCAACTTGTCGCGCTCGGGCTCCCCGCGCTGGCGGTCGTGATGATCGGCGTCGGCCGCGTCGACGGGCCACTGGTACTGCTCGGTGTGCTGCTCGGCATTGCCCACGCATTGGCGATGGCCGTGTGGGTTGGCGGCGTGATCTTGCTCGCACGCGTCATCCTGTCCGGCCCCGGCGAGGAGGACCTCGTCCACGCCGTACGCGGCTTCGCGCGCATCTCGGTGCTTGCCATCGTCGTCACCATCGGCACCGGGCTGGTGCAGATGTTCCGCCTTGATGGCGGCAATCTCTTCAACAACGCCCACGGCCGCGTCACCGTGCTGAAGGTTGTGTTGGTCGCAGCGATGGTGTTCGTCGGTCTGTCCGCCCGCCAGTTCGCGCAACAGCGTCTGGCCCGGACCCATGAAATGACCGTGCCGATGGCTGACCGGTTGCGACGGGCGTTCGGCGTCGAAGCCGCGATCGGTCTGGTCGTTCTGCTTGCAAGTTCCTGGTTGCTGGCACTCACTCCGGTCAACGTCAACAACGAACCCTCGATCGACTACGCGATCGAGCGGCGAGTTCTGGTCGAGGCCGAAGAGATCGTTGTCCTCGACGTCACCGTCAAGCTCACCAACGATCGAGTCGGGTTGAACGGCCTCGAAGTTCGCGTCGACGAGCCAGGCGATGGCATCATCGGTCTCGAGGTGGTCTTCACGCCGCCGGTCGACGGAGTGAGCGGCGCAATCGTGCAGTCCGTACCGCTGACCGGAGCAGGACGGGCCGTACGAAGCGAAGCGAACGGACTCCCGATGGAGGTCGCCGGCGACTGGCAATTACAGGTCAACGCCAACACCGGAGCAGGCTTGGTGCGCAGCGACCCCATCGTCATCGCGATCGCAACAGCCGATGGCACCGCGCCGACCACGTCGATCACGATCCCCGAACCGATCCTCGTCCCGATCGAAACCACCACCACCACCACCGTCGCCGGTTGATGTCCGCCTGATCTCTGTCTGGCCCCTTATCGGACCCCTTGTCTGCTCGATCCCGGGTGCCATGCGACATTGAGCACGACCGTCGCAGTCAGCCAGTGGATGCAGCCGCAATGAACTCGTGGAAGTCGACAGGCGCGGCGACGTCGAGCTGGTCGTAGCGACACTGGGCGGGGACGATGTCGGGCCGCCACCGCACAAACGACACGCCGTGGCGAAATCGGCCACCCTCGAGCTGACCGAAGGTGACCTCGGCGACGAGGCCCATCGCCAGCGGCACAAACGAGAGATCCTTGCCGGCATTCCAACGGCTGCCGCCTTGGGTCGACACCGACCCTGACTTCGTCGACGCGGCCGCGCGCTGTTCGTCCTGCGCAACGGCCCAGCCACGCCATGGATGATCGACAAGAGCATCGTGCGTGCGCGGCTCGAGCTCGGCGAGCAGTTCAGCGCGCCGGGCGACAGAGAATGCCGCCGCCACACCGACCGAATGCAAGTCACCACTACCGACACCACCACCACCGCCACGGCCGTCGCGACCACCAACGTCACCACCACCAACGTCACCACCACCAACGTCACCACCACCAACGTCACCACCACCAACG
>NZ_CAXCAM010000022.1:0-52103 GCF_963980585.1 uncultured Ilumatobacter sp. | reverse complement strand
TTCGCCTTCGCCTTGACCATGACTTTCGCCTTCGCTTGCACCCAAGCCGGTGGCTCCCGGTGCGTCCTGGCTCTCCCGCTCGTCATCAATTCCTTCGGCCGCAGCGCCGAGCACCAGCCGCCAACGTCGACGCCGTTCCGACGCCGAGACCTGCGGAAGCGGCGCCTGCACAACATCCGCACCAGCTGCGCCAGCTGTCGATGAGGTCATGCCGGCACCTCGTCGTGCGCAGCAGTCACATCTGCCGGGGCGAGACCGAGGAGGTGCCGGACCGTACGGAGCGCCTCAGCGGAGCGAACAGGGTCGACGTCGGTACCGAAGCCGACGTCCCGTGCAGCCATCTGCCCCATCAGCAACGTCATCATCTGGCGCCGTTCAGCTGCTTCAAATCCACCAAACGTTCGGCGGAGCAAGACGAGCACTGCATCGAAAGCAACCGGCGTCAACGACGAGAGCCAGCGGTCGACGACGCCGAGCAAGTCAGCGTCGTGGACGAGCACGGTCCCGGAGCCAGCGAGGAATCCCTCGATGAACGCTGCGCCGACGACCGGGGGCGTGCCGGGCGACAGTGCCTGCGACAGGCGGTGTTCGACATCAATCGTCTGCCATGCTCCGCCGTCGTGCAGGAGTCGCGTCGCTCGACCTTGCACAAGGCCGTGGACGTTGCGGGCAGACGCGAGCTGATCAAGCACCGCCGGGAAATCACGCTCCCGGGCTGGGTGACCGAGTACCGCAAGCGCCGATTGCACGCCTGCAAGCCGTTCGACCATCACGACCGCGGCATCGTCATCGAGTTGCCGGCATGCCACGGCAGCACCGGCGAGGATGCGGACGACGATGCCGTCGAACACCGTACGCATCGATGAGGCATCGGTCCCACGGACGTCGCCGTACCGCAGCGCGTTCGCGAGCGGGACGACGGCGTCCATCAGCTCGCCAATATCGGGATCGTTCGCCGCGCGTTCAGCAAGTCGCGCAACGCAGGGCTGCACGGCATCAGACAGATCAGCGAACAGCGCGGCCTCGAGCACACTGATCAACCCGGTGAGATCGCTTGCTTCACGCCCGCGTTCGATGAGCCGCGCCGATGCCGCCGAGGCCACGGTGGTTCCGTAGCCCGATCGCTCGACGAGTCTGATCGACAGCTCGGGTTCCCACGCCACGCGCCAGGTCTCGCGAAACGTGCCTGACGATCCACGCCCTTCCTCTGGGACTCCCCAGGGCACGCCGAGCGCAAGCAGCCGATGGAGCAGGTGCGACTTACGCAACCCGGTCGGCGTCCGCAAATCCACCTCGACGGTCTTCACCGCGGCATCGGGCTTGAGGCGCGCCGTCTTCTGCGCCTTGGCGAGATCACGTGCAAGCGGCACCTGAGGCGCATGTTCGGGAACGGAGCCGAGCGCATCACCGACGACAAGTTCGTTGCGGACCAGGTCGAGGCCGCCCATCACCGAGTCGGCGGCGTCGAGCACCTCGGCCAGGCCTGGGCGCGGCCGACCGCGCATCGCGGCGAGTGAGTCCGCCAGCCGGGTCGCACCGATCAGATGGTCGGGCGATGCAGACAGACCACGGTCGCGCAGCACGCGAGCTGCATCAACGAAGAATCGGGCCACACCGTCTGGTCCGGGGTGATTGAACACGTGCCGGTACCAACCCGGGCTGACCACGCCGGCGCCGTAGCCCGACGCTTGCGTGAGCCGACGGTGCGTCCACGGCACCCAAGCCGCCGCGACCTTGACCTTCGGCAACCCGCGCAGGGTGGCCGTGTCGGTCTTCACCGCGTGCGCAGCGACGTCGAGCGCGGGCACGTGCCAGGCCCCGCAAACCACCGCAATCGATTCGTGCCCGTCTTTGATTGCAGCGCGAATGGCGCGCCGCATGTGGGCCTCACGTCGCTCTTCGCCCATCGAGGTGACCGTGCCGTCGCGCGCTGCGGTCATTGCCTCAGCAACCGATTCGAATGCTGGTGCACCGTCACCGCGATGCTCAATCACGTCCTCCCACCAGCGTTCAGGGTCAGTATCCCCAGCGGCAAGTGCCAGTGCCCGTAGCGGGTCGGGCGGGGCGGCGTCGGCCACCAATTCAGCCGCGGCGTCATCGCCCCCGGCGGCGCCTGCAAACGTGTTTGCCATCGGGAGGTCGATGGCACGCACCTCGATCTCGTTCGTGTTCGCCCAGGCGATGGCCTGCCACTCCGGACTGAACGCAGCGAACGGAGCGAAGAGCGCTCGGGCTGGCTCGGCAACGACATAGCCGAGCAGTGCCACCGGTGGCACGAGGCCGGGGTCGCCGACCCAGCGCAATGCCGACTGGACGTCCGCGGGTGCTTCGACCAGGACGATCGACGGTCGGATCGCGTTCAACGCTGCGACCACTGAGCGAGCAGATCCGGGGCCGTGATGCCGGATCCCCAGCAAATGCACCTTTGTCGTCGCGGTGTCAGTTCTCGTCGCGGTGTCGGTCACGTGTCGAGTTGGCGGCATGCCTCGTAGAAGTCGGCCCACTCCGGCCGTTCGGCGACCACGCCTTCGAGATACTCCCGCCACACCACCTGGTCGTGCACCGGGTCGCTGACCACCGCACCGACGATCCCACCGGCCACGTCGCCGGCCTGCAACGACCCGTCACCGAAGTGCGCGGCCAGCGCCAGACCATTGGTCACCACCGAAATCGCTTCGGCCGTCGACAAGGTGCCGGTCGGCATCTTCAGGCTGGTGCGCTGATCGTCGGTCACGCCCGACCGCAGTTCGCGGAACACCGTGACGACGCGCCGGATCTCATCGGCCGCTGCCGGAACCTCGGGCAACGCGAGTGCGACACCGAGTTCGGCCACGCGTCGGCTGACGATCGAGATCTCTTCCTCCGCCGTTGCGGGCAGAGGCAGGACGACGGTGTTGAACCTTCGGCGGAGTGCGCTCGAGATGTCGTTGACCCCACGATCGCGGTCGTTGGCCGTGGCGATCAGGTTGAATCCGCTGACCGCGGCGATCTCGCTGTCGAGTTCCGGGATGGGCAGCACTTTCTCGGACAGCACGGTGACCAGTGCGTCTTGCACTTCGGGTGGCATCCGAGTGAGTTCCTCGACACGCACGATCGCTCCACGGTCCATCCCGCGATACACGGGTCCCGGGACGAGCGCTTCCTTCGACGGTCCCTCGGCGAGCAGCCGGGCATAGTTCCAGCCATACCGCAACGTTTCTTCTGTGGTGCCTGCGGTGCCTTGGACGAGCAGCGTCGAATCGCCGCTGATCGCCGCTGCGAGATGCTCGCTCACCCAGGTTTTGGCCGTGCCCGGTACACCGAGCAGCAGCAGCGCACGGTCAGTGGCGAGCGTCGCAACGGCGATTTCAATCAGGCGCTGCTGGCCGACGTACTTGGGTGAGATGATCGAGCCGTCGCCGAGTGTTCCGCCGAGGAGGTAGGTCACCACTGCCCACGGCGACAGGTTCCACCCGGGCGGGCGGGCCCGGTCATCGACGGCGGCAAGCGCCGCCAGTTCGTGCGCGAACTGCTGCTCAGCGTGCGGCCGCAGGATGTCGGCAGCCGGCGGGACGTTGGCGATGGTCATCGGCGTTGACGTTACTCAGATGGCGGGCGACGGACGCCCGTCAGAAATGTGGCCAGACTCTTCTCCGATTTCCGAAATCCGCTGCGACAATGAAGTCATGGCGGCCGTGAGCATGCGTGGAGCGAAGAAGCTCCAGGACGAACTTGAGAGCTTTGCGCTCTCCTTGCCCGAGGCATGGTTCGACACGCCCTGGGACGAGAGCCGCGTCACAAAAGTTCGTAAGCAGATTTTTGCCTTCTACGGCAATCAGGACGCGCCGAGCATCGGTGTGCGACTGATCGAGTCTCTCGACGAGGCAATGACCCTGCCCGGCGCCTCCGCGATGTCGTACGGGATGGGCGAAGATGGCTGGACCAACATCCCGATCCCTGGTCTTGACGACGGCGCCACCGACATGCTGCACCGATTCATCGAAGAGAGCTTCCGATCAATCGCTCCAAAAGCGCTGATCGAGCAACTCGACGACGAACTCGCCGACTGATCGCGTCGCCAAACTCAGCGCATCAACTCCTCGAGCATGCGGTGACGAGTGGTGGCGAGATCAACGAGCACGGTGGCCAGCCCGTGGCCAGTCGCCATCGGGTCGACGCTGTTGAGCGCGTCAGCAAGGTCGCGCAACGCGTCCTGGCGAACTCGTGCGATGAGGTTGACCAGCATTGGCTTGTGACTCTGACCGAGTGATCCGGCCTCGATCGACTGCGCGAGCACCGCTCCGGCTTCTGCTCCTGGCCAGTCAAGCATCTCTGCCAATTCGGGCGCGATCGGCAGTTCGGGCAACTCACTCAGCGCCTCGGGGGTGACCGACACCGCTGAGTGTCGGGGTTCGAGGTCGGCCAGATGTCCGACGAGCCAGCGACCGGCGTCACCGGCTCCGACCATCACACGTGTTCGTCGGACCGGGTCGCTGCGATGACGCAGCAACATCGCGGGGAGTAGCTCCGGCGCGATTCGCCAGCCATTGCCGATGAGCGTGAGCATCCACTCGTCTTCGAGCACCGGCCACGACGCTGTGATGTGATGCCAGCGCTCGACCGCTGCGGGAACGCACATCGGTCGAGCGTCGGTGTCCGGCACGACAATTTCGTCGAGGACCGGCCCCGGCACTACCCCGGCACGCCGAACGGCAGTGCACGCTGCAACCTGGGCGAGCATTCGCTCTGAGGGTGACGACCGGGCGGTGTCAGCCACGAGGTCGGCCAAGGGGCCCGGCGGATTCGGCGGATCCCTGCGGTCGGTGCCCAGCAGTGCAACGGTCACGAGTTGCTGCCAATGTTCCTGCATCGACTCGGTTGTCATGCCGCGCTCACGAACGACGTGTTGGCGCGAGGCCCAATGTCAACGGTTCGGTCGGGCAGGTGGATCGACAGCGGGACCACACCATGCGGCGTCCACTCGACGGTGAGATCGACCGGCTTGCCCCCGGACACCGCGAGCAGCATCGCCACCCCGGCGTCAAACGCCCGCGTGCCGAGATCGAGGATCGGCATGCTTCCAGTGGAATCCGCCAACGCCCATGCCTGTCCAGCCCGAGCGAGGCGAGCGTGCACCGTCACCGGGACTCGATCAAGCCACGGCTCAGCCGCCACCATGACACCGACTTCGGCGCACCCGTCAGCGATTGAGCAGGCCGATGCAGCAAACTGCGCTGCGACGCTCGGGTGATCAACTGGATCGTGGTATCTCGTGCCAACCAGTGCGCGTAGCGCTGGCCCGGGATACCGATGCAGGTCCGCACGCAACGACGACCCCACGGGCAACGACGTGTCGAGGCTCTGCTGGTACGCAGCAAACGACAATGCCAAGGCCCATCGTCCAGAGTTCACGCCCCGCAGCCAGTGCCGTCGCACCTCGATGCGGTCTTCGCGCACATCGCTGCGCCCAGCAATCAGCCACTCGTCGGTGTCGGGGACACCTGCAATGACGTCGGCCTGGCGCACTTGCCACCCGACGGTTGTCGCCACCGCGTCGGCGAGTGAGTCGGGCAGCGCTCCGATCCGACGCCCGGCCTGCGCGAGCAGGTGCAGCATCCCGAGCTCAGCGAGCACGTCGTCGTGCCAGTCAGGCGAGGCACCCACGAGCCCGGCAAGTCTCCGGACCCGGTTGGCCAGACTGCCGGCCTGCGCATCGACCAGCCGTGCTGCGAGTTGGTCCCATGTGGCGTATCGAGCGAGCGACGGGTCAGCGAGTCCGGTCCTGATCCGGTCGTCGAGCCATCGGTCGAGTTCGGCCAGCCCGGCGTGCATCCGTGCGACCCGATCGTCACGCGCTGTGTTGCGATCGGGGTCGGGTGGTGGCGTCGGTGGCGCCGGCTGCTCGTCACCGATCACCGCACCGTCGAGGGTTGCGCCCGATCCATCCGTGGCGTCAGGCTTTCCCGTCGCATTCCCACCGCCAGACAGCTCGCCGGCTTCGTTGTCTGCCGCGGCCGCGGCTCGGGACGATGCGGCCCCTCGGCGTTGCATCCACGCTTCGATATGCGACGGCGCGACTGTGTCGGCAATCTGCCCGCGGACCCACAGCAGAAGCAGCGCCAACGCGTGCTTACACGGCGTCTGACGACTCGGGCACGAGCATGCGAAACCGAGGCGTGCATGATCGACCATCGTGTCGTACGGCTCCGCACCGCTGCCCTGAAATGATCCCCACACCCCGGTGCGGTCGGCACCGAGCTGGCTCCAGCGGGTCGGCGTGGCAAGCGACTGAGCAGCTGACATTGCCGATGCTGACGGGGCGACCGACGCGACCTGTTCGACCGACCATGCTGCGCTCACCAATCCGAGAGTACCGCCAACCCATTTCGCTCTCTCGCACTGATGTGGGATGAAAACCGACAGAGGTCTGCCAGGATGAGCGCGTGACCGTGCGCGTGATGACATGGAATCTTTGGTGGCGGTTCGGACCATTCGAGCAACGCCTCGCCGCCATCATCGAGACGATCCGATCCGTTGATCCGGACATCGTCTGCCTCCAGGAGGTGTGGAGCAACGGCGACCGCGACGTTGCAGATGAACTCGCAGCGGCGCTCGGTCTGCACGCCGTGCGGACCGATCCGGTCGTGTGGAATGGTGAATCGTTCGGGAATGCGATCCTTGCCCGCTGGCCGGTCGAACGGATCGCCTCGCTCCCTTTGCCGAACGCAGCTGGCGAACCCGGCCATCGCCGAGTCGTAGCGGCGGAGGTGGCGACGCCGTGGGGCCCGTGGCCCATCGCCTCAACGCATCTCGATCACCGATTCGACGCCTCGGCCTCACGCCAGGGCCAGATCCGTCATCTGCTGGAACTCGGCATCGAGTGGCGAGGCGACCCGACATCGGATCTGCCGGTGATTGTCGGCGCAGACCTCAATGCCGTGCCCGACAGCGACGAGGTGCGGCTGCTCACCGGCCGCAGCCCGGGTGTCGACGGCATCGTGTTCACCGATGTGTGGGAGCAGGTCGGCAATGGACCGGGTCACACATGGCGTGCCGAGAACCCGTACTCGACCGACAGCGCTTGGCCGAACCGTCGTCTCGATTACCTCCTCACGTCGTGGCCGCGGCCAAAGCCGGTCGGGAATCCGACTCGCGTCTGGAATGTGGCGACCAAGCCCCTCGAGGTCGACGGTGTCAGCGTGTGGCCCAGCGATCACTGCGCCGTCGTCGCTGACTTCGTGACACCCTGACACGCAACTCACTGGCGAACGCCGACGGATCTTGCTGGCTGACGGCGCGAGGTCTCCCCCCGTTTACCCTCGCGTCAACGACACCGCGACTGGCTGGGTGACTGCATCTGCAGCCGACTTGGCGTGATAGCTGCTGCGGGTGAGCGGGCTGGCTTCGACGTGGCCGATACCAAAGGACTCGCCGATCTGCTTCCACCGCGTGAACTCGGCGGGTTCGGCGTAGCGGGCAATCGGGAGATGATTCGATGTCGGGCGCAGGTACTGGCCGATGGTGACGATGTCGACGCCCAGGTCGGCGAGGTCAGCAAGCAGGCCGACGATCTCGTCGTCGGTCTCACCGAGCCCCGCCATGAAGCCGGTCTTCGTGACGAGGCCTGCCTTCTTGGCTCGGGCAAGCACGCCAAGCGACCGGGCGTAACCCGCTGACGGGCGGACCGCTCGTTGGAGGCGTGCGACCGTTTCAACATTGTGGTTCATCACGTCAGGACGTGCCGCAAACAACAGATCAAGAGACGCCTCGTCGCCCTTGGCGTCCGAAATCAGGGTCTCGATGTTGGCCGTCGGGCGTCGAAGCCGGATCGCTTCGACGCAGGCCGCGACGTGCGCCATGCCGCCATCGGCGAGGTCGTCGCGAGCGACCATCGTCAGCACGGCATGATCGAGCTGCATCCGATCGATTGCTTCGGCCACACGCTCCGGCTCGTCGCTGGCGGGCAGCATCGGCTTGCGGGTGTCGACCAGGCAGAAGCCACACGCCCGGGTGCACCGCTCCCCCAGCACCATGAACGTCGCCGTACCGTCCGACCAGCAGTCGGAGAGGTTCGGACAGCCGGCGTCCTCACACACGGTGACGAGGTCCAGCGAGCGAATCGTCTTCTTCAGCTCCATGACCTCGGCGCCGAGTTCGACCTTTGGCCGCAACCAGTCGGGCTTGCGTGTCTCGATCGACAAGCCGGCTGCCACGTCGACGCCGGCATCTTCGAGGCGAACTGCGGCACGGTTGGACACAAGTTTGACTTGCTCGCCAGGGCCCTCACCGCGTGAGAACGCGGTGAGGTCGCGCCCGTCGGCAGCGTGTCGCCATGCCACGTCCTGTCGTTCTGCCACGCCGGCAGCCCACCGGTCTGCTGCACAGCGGGCGACAACGGCGACAACCTGTTCCATCGTGACGTCGATGCCTTCTTCGGCGAGCGACGTGACCGGCTTGTCCCCAATGCCGCATGGCACGATGTGTTCGCGCATGAACGCCAGGTCCGTCGCCACGTTGAGCGCAAAACCGTGCATCGTGCGCCCCTTCTTGAGTCGCACCCCGATTGCACAGATCTTGCGTTCCCGTTCGGTGCCGGCATCGAGCCAGACTCCGGCATACCCCTCGAGTCGCCCAGCGTTCGGCACACCGAGTTCGGTGAGCACGTCGATGATCAAGCCTTCGACGCCACAGACGTGGCCGGTAGCCCCGAGCTTGTTGTCGATGTTCAGAATCGGATACCCGACGAGCTGACCGGGGCCGTGATACGTGATGTCGCCACCGCGCTTGGCCGCGACGAGTTCAGCGCCGACCGTCGCAGGCTCACACTTCAGGTTGGTCGCAAGATCAGCGGTGCGGCCGTAGGTGAACACGTGCGGATGTTCGAGCAGCAACAGGTGCTGCCCCGTGCCGTGCTCAAACAGTGAGGTTTGGACGGCCAGCGCCTCGCGGTAGGGCACCGTGCCCAACCAGCGGACGCGCAGCGGATCAGCCATGGCGCACGATCACAGCTCGGTTGACCAGTCCTTGGTCTCGAGAATTTCCTTCACCCGCTTGAGGAATCCAGCGGCGTATGCGCCGTCAAAGGCACGGTGGTCCCAGCTCATGGCGAGGTTGCCGACCGGGTGGATGGCGATCGCTTCGCCGCCGTCCGGCCCCTTCGTGACGACCGGCTTGCGGACGATCGCGTCGGTCGAGATGATGCCGACCTGAGGCTGGTTGATGATCGGCATCGTGAGCACCGAGCCGGCCGAGCCGTTGTTCGACAGCGTGAAGGTGCCACCGGAGATCTCGTCGGGGCTGAGCTTGCGATCGCGAGCACGGTTTGCAAGGTCGGAGATCTCGCTCGCGATGGCACCGAGGCGCTTGCTCTCAGCGTCACGGATGACCGGCGCGAGCAAGCCTTCATAGTCGAGGTCGACGGCAATGCCGAGATCGATGAAGTTGTGCACGACGAGATCGGTGTCGCCCACGCTCGCGTTGAGATGCGGGAACTCACGCAGACCGTCGATGACCGCACGCGAGATGAACGGCAGGTAGGTGAGGCTGAAGCCGTGCTGGGCCTTCCAGTCGGCTTTGACCTTGTTACGGACGACGTCGACATTGGCGAAGTCCACCTCGACCACGCTGAAGGCGTGCGGGCTGACGGCCTTGCTCATCACCATGTGAGCACCGGTGAGCTGGCGGATCTTGGACAGACGGACCGAGCCGTCGCGTTCGCCAGCTGCGACTGCGGGTGCGGCAGGAGCGGGTGCAGCGGCAGCCGGCGCGGCGGGAGGTGGCGCTGCTGCAGCGGGCGCGGAAGGCGGGGGCGTTGCCGGAGCCGGTGCTGCCGCAGCGGTCCCGGTGCTCTTGGCGTCGATGTGATCGAGCACGTCATCGCGAGTGATGCGACCTCCGGGACCCGTTCCGGCAATCGAGTCGGGGTTGAGGCCGTTCTCGTTGACGAGTCGGCGGACGACCGGCGAGAGCAGGCGATTGTCGCCCGCCTGAGCGGTGGTCGACTCTGCGACCGGAGCGGGCGCCGGAGCGGGCGCTGCGGCCGGAGCGGGCGCTGCAGCAGGAGCAGGAGCAGGAGCAGGAGGCGGGGCTGCGACCGGAGCCGCAGCGGGAGCGGGAGCGGGAGCCGGAGCGGCTGCAGCGGCGGGTTCTGCAGCAGGAGCTGCCGGTGCGGCTCCGTCAGCATCTCCGACCACGGCAATCACGGTGCCGACATCGACAGTGTCGCCTTCTTCGACGCGGATCTCGGTCAGCGTGCCCGATACTGGCGACGGCACCTCGGTGTCGACTTTGTCAGTCGACACCTCAAACAACGGCTCATCTTCGGCGACGGTGTCACCGACGCTCTTGAACCACTGTGTGATCGTGCCTTCGGTGACGGTCTCGCCGAGCTGAGGAAGAATGACGTCTGCCATGGGGTGTCCTTACTGAAGTCGTAACTGGTGTCGTGCTGAGGAGTTGGGCCGGCGTGATCAGCCGTTGAAATTGCGACCGGTGAGAGAGAGCACGGTTTCGCCGAACAACTCACTCAAACTCGGATGAGGCTGCAGGAATTCCGCGACGTCGTCGACGGTGGCTTCCCAGTTGACGGCCAGGTAGCCGCCGGACAGTTGCTCGGTGACCCAGGGGCCGACCATATGAACGCCGAGAATCTGGCCAGCGGTGCCATCAGCATTCTTCTTGGCGATGACCTTCACGAGGCCTTCGGTCTCGCCAACGATCTGAGCGCGGCTGTTGAACTTGAACGGATGCTTGCCGACGACGACGTCGTGGCCGGCGTCCTTCGCCTGCTGTTCGCCCGGTCCGGCCCAGGCAACTTCGGGGTGGCAGTAAATGGCCCATGGCACCTTGTCGTACATCACTGGCATCGGTGACTCGCCGAGCAGGTGCTTGATGGTGAGAATCGCCTCGGCGTAGCCGACGTGCGCAAGTTGCGGGGTGTTGATCAAGTCGCCGACGGCGTAGACGCCAGGCTCGCCGGTCTCACAGAACTCGTTGACCTGCACAAAGCCACGCTCGTCAACGACAACGGCAGTGCCCTCGAGACCGAGATGATCGGCCAGCGGTCGGCGGCCCACGGATACGACCACAGCATCGACCTCGACGCTCTCGCCGTCACCGAAGTTGACTTTCGTGCCACCGGAGTCGTTCGGCTCATGTCCATTGACCATGATCCCGGTCTTCAGAGCGATCTTCTTCTTCTTGAACGAGCGCTCGACGACCTTCGCGACGTCCTTGTCGAGGCCCGGCAGGATTTTCGGCGCGCCCTCGAGAATGGTGACTTCGGCACCGAGATCGGCGAACGTGGAAGCGAACTCGCAGCCGATGGCACCGCCACCGATGACCGCGACGCGCGACGGAACGTAGTCGAGGTCAAGCACCTCGTCGCTCGTCATGATGGGGCCACCACGGTCGAAGCCGGGAATGGTGCGTGGTACCGAGCCGGTGGCGAGGATCACGTTGGTCCCCGTGATGATCGCCTTCGAACCGTCGTTCATCGCAACGCCGACGGTGCGACCTGGACCGAGCGAGCCGGTTCCGTTGAACACTTCAACGTTGCGTCCCTTGCACATCGCAGCGATGCCGCCAACGAGACCATCGACGATGCCCTGTTTGCGCGCCTGGGTCCGTGCGAAGTCGACCGTCGCCGGGCCGCCGGAATTGATACCGAATTCTGCCGCATGGTCGACGTGTCGTTTCACCGCGGCGGTCTCAAGGAACGCCTTGGCCGGAATGCAGCCACGGTTGAGGCAGGTGCCACCCAGTGCATCCATTTCAACCAGGGCCACGTTGAGCCCGGCCGATGCTCCGTACAGGGCTGCGGAGTACCCACCTGGGCCCCCACCGATCACTATGACGTCAAACTGATCACTCATCGTCCAGCACGGTAGCGCCATCCTGGCCACCCGTCCCGCGGTACCCGCCGGTAACCAGTGGTCCGGCCACCAGGCACGCGGGAATGGCGGTCGACAGGGGTTGTGCGAGGGGCTGCGCGGCGGGTTCTGCGGTCGTCGCCAAACCGGTCAGCCGAGCCGCCAGGTCGCTTGATCTTCACCACGACGCAAGACCAGGACTCGGCTCGTGCCCTGACTGGCACTGATGTCGAACTCGATGGCGCACTCTTGCACGGCAACGGTGATCTCGGCACAACGACCTGCTGCCGGTGCAGCAATTGGGTCCAGCCGTCGGTCGCCCGTGACGAGACGGAAGCTCTCGATACCGTCGATGTCGTCCACTCCGGAGATTGCCACCGAAACGACGAGCGTGTCGGCGACGACGTCTGATCCATTGACGGTCACGTCGACGTCGCCAACAGTTGTGACCTGCCCGAACGCGAGCGAGGCGCTCGTCGACTCCTGGTTGGACAACTGGAACAGCAGCGCACCACCGGCGAGCAAGATCATCAGTGCTGTCCCGACCGAAAGCAGCAACAGGGTCCGCGTCTTCATCGTCAGAAAGGCTACGGGCCGGATCTGCGGGTGCGAGCGCGCATCCCGCTCGCTGGAGCACGCTGATCGGGATACTGGTCGCCATGGTGACGGCGATGGTGATGGTGACGGTGATGGTGACGGTGACGGTGATCGTGATGACCGCGAAACGTCCGCGAAACCCAGGAGGCACGGGCCGTCACCCACTGGCGCCAGCGTTAGTGTGGCGGCATGAAGTCGACACGGGTGCTTGGCGCCATCGCTGCGGGCAGCCTGCTGTTGACGGCGTGTAGCGGTGGGTCCGCGACCGACTCGGCGACGGAGATCGCGGCCGAGCCAGCAACCGAGGTGCCAGCTGCAGAGGTTCCGGCTGCAGAGGCAACTGGTGATGCAGCAGCCGGCGACGATGCGATATCCGACAGCGATGCGGCCGCCGCCCCCGCCGCGCTGCAGTTCAGCGCTCCACTCGTTGGCGGTGGCGAACTCGATGCCACCACCCTGGCCGGCAAGCCAACGGTCTTCTGGTTCTGGGCTCCCACTTGAAGCACCTGCAATCGTGAAGCCCCCTCGGTCGAGGAGGCAGCAGCAAAGTTCGGTGACTCCGTCAACTTCATCGGAGTCGCATGGACTGGCGACGATGACTCATTCCAGGGGTTCATCGACAAGCACGGTCTGACTTTTCCGCAGATCAGCGATGACCCTGGCGTCATCTACAACCGATTCGACGTGGCGTTCCAACCCGCCATGGCGATCGTGAAGACCGACGGCTCGATCGAATCGGTTGCCGGCGCCGTCAACGGCGCGTTGCTCGATCAAATCATCTCTGAAGCCTGAGCCGTCTCGAGTTCGTCGCGGCATTCCGCGTCTTGCTGATTGGGCTTTGACTCGAGAACACCCGGGATTCGGACTCGCGAGTGGTCTCCAGCGTGAACGGGTCGTACTGTCCTTGGTATGCGCGTTGCAATTACCGGATCCTCAGGCCTTGTCGGAACTGCTCTGATCACCCATCTCGAATCCGTCGGCCACACCCCTGTCCGAGTCGTCCGCCGCGAGGCCGGCGACGACGAGATCAGTTGGTCACCGAACGGCACTGCTGACCAAGAAGCTGCCGTCGCAGACCTCGCCGCCCAGTTGGAGGGGATCGATGCTGTGGTGCACCTTGCAGGTGCTGGAATCGGCGACAAACGCTGGTCGGACGACTACAAGCGAGTCCTCGTCGAAAGTCGAACCAAAGGAACAGCATTGCTCGCCAATGCCATTGCCGTATGCAGCAACGGCCCAAAGGTGCTGCTCTCGGGCTCGGCGGTCGGCGTCTATGGCGCGCGAGGCGACGAAGACCTTGACGAGACTTCGACGCCGGGTACAGGCTTCCTCGCCGACCTCACCGTCGAGTGGGAACAGTGCACCGAGCCTGCAACCGCGGCCGGAGTCCGCGTGGTGTTCCTGCGGACTGGCATCGTGCTCTCGGCCAAGGGCGGCGCGCTGAAGAAGCAGCTGCCGCTGTTCAAGCTCGGCGCAGGCGGCACGATCGGCTCGGGTGAGCAATGGTGGAGTTGGATCTCCATCGACGACGAGGTGCGGGCAATCACCCATCTCCTCACCGGCGACATCGCGGGCCCCGTCAACCTGACCGCACCGCAGCCGACGACGCAGGCAGACTTTGCCAACACGCTGGGCAGCGTGCTCAAGCGTCCGACGTTCCTGCCGACGCCGAAGTTCGGGCCGAAGTTGCTGCTCGGAAGCGAACTGGCGGAGAACCTGCTTTTCACTGGCCAGAAGGTGTTCCCGCAGGTCTTACAGGATGACGCCGGCTTCACATTTGAGCACCCCGACCTCGAAACAGCTCTGCGCGCGGTCCTGGGCCGGTGACTGTCGCCATCATCGGCGCCGGACTGGCCGGCCTCGCCTGTGCCAACGAATTGCATGCCGCCGGAGTGGACGTGACCGTCTACGAGGCGAGTGACGGCGTCGGGGGCAGAGTTCGCAGTGACATCGTCGATGGCTTCACTTTGGATCGCGGATTCCAGGTGGCGTTGACCGCGTATCCCGAGATGCATCGACAGCTCGACATGGAGGCTCTTGACCTCCAGGCTTTCGATCCCGGCGCCCTGGTTTGGCGGAATGGCAAAGGGTCAGTCGTTGCTGATCCGTTCCGGATGCCCCGCTCGACCTTCGCGACCGCGACCGCGCCCATTGGGTCGCTGCTCGACAAGGCGCGCATTGCTCAGTTGCGTCACAGCGTTCGAAGCGTGCACCCGTCGAAGCTGCTGCAGAACGACGACATCACCACACACGATGCGTTGTCCAAGTTCGGCTTCTCCGACCGCATCATTGAGCGATTCTTCACGCCACTGGTCGGCGGCATTCAGCTCGACCCTGATCTTGGCGACAGTCGGCGCATGTTCGACATCATCTTCCGGATGCTTGCTGACGGCGACTCGGTTGTCCCCGCCGCTGGCATGCAGGCAATCCCGGACCAGCTTGCTGCTCGCCTGCCTGCCGAAACCATTCGGCTCGAAACGCCGGTGGCCTCGGCCACTGCCAACTCGGTCACCATCGACGGTGGGGTCCACGTCGAGCATGACGCCGTTGTGGTCGCGACCGAGGGTCCTGCCGCATCAGCACTGCTCGGTCTGCCCACCGTCGCATCGAAGGCAGTCGGATGTGTCTACTTCGCCGCTGACGCGGCGCCGACCGATACCAAGCTCGTCATTCTCGATGGCACGGGTGCCGGCCCAGTCCTCAACGTGGCCGTGATGAGCAACGTTGCGCCAAGCTACGCACCAGCGGGACGCCACCTCATCGCTGCAGCCATGCCCGGCCATGCTGATGGCGACCTGGCGACGGTGGCTCGTCGGCAGCTCCGATCTTGGTGGGGCGCACAGGTCGACACCTGGGACCACATCGACACGTACCGGATCGCCCATGGCCAGCCTGGGCAACAGCCTCCGTTCTCACCCAAGCAAGCGGTTGCGATGACCGACGGCCGCTTCGTCTGCGGTGACCATCGCGATACCGCATCGACGCAAGGGGCACTGTATTCCGGTCGGCGGTGCGCCCAAGCCGTTGCTGAACGGATTGCCTGAGCATCGACGTCACTCGGGACCACGCCGTCGTGTCCCGTGCCGGCCTTCCGATATCCTGGAAGTTGTGAGTACAACGTCTGTGGGTAACTGGTTGACCTCACGTGAGATGGATGCCTGGCGGGCCTACATCGAGGTGCAGGGCGATCTGATCAATGCGATCGAGCGAGACCTCGCCAGCCAGGGCCTCACTCTCGGCGACTACCAGGTCCTCGTATACCTCTCCGAGGCCGAAGAGCAGTCAATGCGGATGTGTGATCTTGCCGACATTCTCCAACTCTCGCCGAGCGGTCTCACTCGACGCCTTGATCGGCTGGTCGCTGACGGATACGTCTCGCGCCAGAGCTCGCCCGCTGACCGTCGCGTGATGATGGGGTCACTGACTGCCACCGGGCGCGAACTGCTCGAGCGGACCGCTCCCCACCATGTGGACAGTGTTCGTCGACGGGTGTTCGATCACCTCGACGCAGATCAAGTTGCGGCCATGGCGTCGATCTTCACGTCGATCGCCAACGGTCTGGCGGCCAGCGAAGCAGAAGCCGTCGACAACGCTGGCTGACGCGGCAAATCATCCGCTGACCATCGCACTCCAACTCGTAGCCTCGGCGCCATGACCGATCTTCCCGCGGGGTTCCGTTCGTACGTCACGAACCTGGGTATCAAGGATGAGACCGACGACTTCGTCGTGATTGCCTGTGATGCTGTCGTGCCGACCGCCGCAGTCTTCACGCAGAGCCGATTCGCCGGACCCAGCGTCACGCTCAGCCGCCGCCACGTCGCCAACGGCATGGCCCAAGCCGTCGTGGTGATCTCGAAGAATGCCAACGTGGCAACAGGCCAACCGGGGATCGACGATGCCGGCACCGTCACTCACATCGTTGCTGAGCGGGTCGGCTGCGATCCCACCGACGTCGTCTTGACGTCGACCGGCGTGATCGGCCGTCGCTATCCGATCGATCGAGTCACCGCAGGCCTCGGCTCGATCCCGCAGCCGCTGCCCGGTACCGATGCCGACGGCCCAGCGCGCGCCATGATGACCACGGACACGGTCCCCAAGCTGGCAACGGCCTCCATTCCATCGACGAGTGGCGAGGCACGCATCATCGGGATGGCAAAGGGCGTCGGCATGATCGAACCCGACATGGCAACACACATCTCGATGCTCTTCACCGACGCCGCAATCAACTCCGCTGATCTCGATGCGATCTTCAGGCGAGTCGTCGATCGCACGTTCAATTGCGTGAGCATCGACACCGACACGTCGACGAGCGATTCATCGATCGTGATGGCGTCGGGCGCAGCAGGAGCCGTCGACCTCGCCGCCTTCGAAACAGCGCTGTTCGATGTCGCCGTTGACCTGACCAAGCAGATTGCCCGTGATGGCGAGGGAGCAAACTCACTGATCGAAGTCGTTGTCGACGGCGCCGTCGATACCGCCCAGGCGAAGCGGGTTGCCAAGGCTGTCGTCAATTCACCGTTGGTGAAGACCGCTGTGCACGGCGGCGACCCCAACTGGGGACGGGTGGCCATGGCCATCGGCAAGTGCAGCGAGCAGCCAGAGGATCGGCGCATCAATCAAGACGCTGTCGTCATCAGGTTCGGATCCGACGAGGTCTATCCGCGCCAGCTTGACGACGCGGCGCTGGCCGAGCTGTCGAGCTACATGTCGGGCGACCACGTGGTGATTCATGTGAGTCTGGGCATCGGCGCAGGGTCTGCCACCGTCTGGGGCTGCGACCTCAGCGATACCTACGTCCGCTTCAACGCCGACTACACCACCTGAGTCGGGCCCACCGGTAGCGGGCTACGCGACGGAGACGACGCTGTAGAAGGCGACGTGATCTTTGATCTCGGCCGCTTTCTCCTTCGGCGCCGGGTAGCACCATGCCGCGTTCGACTGCGTCGCGCCATCGACGGTGATGTCGAAGTAGCTCGCATCGCCCTTCCAGGGGCAGTGCGTCGAGTGATCGGTTGAGGTGAGGTATTCGGACTTCACCGAATCGGCGGGAAAATAGTGGTTGCCTTCGACGACCACCGTGTTGTCCGACTCGGCAAGAACAGTTCCATTCAGCACAGCTTTCATGGACTGATCAACCCTCCAAGCCATCGAGGTGTTCCCGAAAGCGGAAACGATCAGCTCACAGCACCGCTCAGTTACACCTGGTCCCGACCCCGACGAAACTGAGCAGGCAGTCGGCTGGACAGCGAGCAGGCGCCGGATGTCACTTGGGGGGCATGCGGATGCCACCGTCAACGCGAATGGATTCCGCGTTCATGTAGCTGTTGGTGATGCACTCGATGACCATCGAAGCGAGCTGCTCTGGGTCGCCGAGGCGCTTCGGGAAGAGGACGCCCTTTTGCAGGTTCTCTTTGAACGCTTCGCTGTCTTCGCCCTCGCCGTAGATCGGCGTGTCGATGAGGCCCGGTGCAACCGTGTTGACGCGGATGCCCGAGGCGGACAGGTCGCGCGCGATCGGCAGGGTCATGCCAACGACACCGCCCTTCGATGCGGAGTAGCTGGCCTGCCCAATCTGGCCGTCAAACGCTGCGACGGAGGCGATGTTGACAATCGCGCCGCGCTCGCCGTGCTCCATTGGCTCAGTGGTGCTCATCGCCGTAGCGGCGATGCGGATGGCATCGAACGAGCCGATCAGGTTGATGGCGATGACCTTCTTGAATGCGTCGAGATTCGCCGCCGACTCGACCGTGCCATCACGACCAATCGTGCGTTGCGCCCAGCCGATGCCGGCCGAGTTGACGAGCACCCGAACGGGGCCCATCGACTTGGCCATCTCAACGGCCTCGATGATGTCGTCGGTGTTGGTGACGTCGACCTTGGCGAAAGCGCCGCCGATCTCGTCGGCGAGGGCGTTGCCGGCCTCTTCGTTCAGGTCAGCGATGACGACCTTGGCGCCGCGGGCGGCCAACATGCGTGCCGACGCGGCCCCGATGCCCGACGCTCCGCCGGTGACGATTGCACTTGCTCCAGAAATGTCCATACACAGGAAACTATTCCGACAGAGTCGACTGCCAGCAATTCTGGGCCATCGGGCACACCGCAATCAGGTCCGGCCGCTCCGTTACTCAGGTCGGAGCGGGCCCAATTGCGTAGCGGGTGTCGACGAATCGTTCTGGCGTAACAGCGACGTAGCCATCAACCAGCCAACCTGCGATGTCAACGACCATGTGGCTTGCTGAGTGCGTGTAGATACAGATTGAGCCGTCAGGACCAATGGGGGCAATGACCCCGTTGGCAACTGTGGCTCCCGCGACATAGTTGAGGTTCGACGCGACGGGGGGACCACCGTCACAGCCCCACACCGTCAAGTGCCCCGCAGCCAGCGGTTCGGTCGCAACCACGTTGATGATTGCGGCCACAGCGTTCGCCGGGACGGCGACGTTCTGGCCGTTCACCGGGACCGAAATGCCATGGATCGGAACATTGAGCGGCGAATTTGGTTGGACGCGCTGCTGTGGCGCTCCGCGTCCGATGCGCGTGTCGACGATCCGGTACGGATCGGTAGCTGAGAATGCCGGGTTCGTCGGGCCGAACCATCCCTGCAAGTCGATGACCACGTCGCTCGCAACTTTTGAATGGACACACACCTGACCGTTGACGTCCACGGCGGCCACAATGCCGTTGGCAACCGGGTGACCCGCCCGATAGTTGAGGCTCGACGTTTCCTCGCGGTCAACGGCGCAGGGCCACACCGTGAAGAATCCCGCCGCAGCTGCGTTCACCGCGGTGAGATTGATCACGATGCTGCTCACGCCACGTGGGGCCGTTGCGGTCGACCCGTCTGGGCGCGATGCCGTCAGACCGACAACGTCGACGATCAGTGGCGTGGCAGGGCCAAGCCTGCGCTGTGGCGACCTGAGCCCAATGCGCGAGTCCACAATGCGTTCCGGACTCACCGACTCCAGCGCCGAGGCCTTGCCGGAGTCCTCGAACCACCCGGTGACATCAACAATGACGTCGGTCCCGGCAGTCGAAAAGAGGCAGATCTCACCGGCGGAGTCAATCGAGGCGATGACGTTGTTCGCGATGACATCGCCCCCCAACATGTTCAGGTTCGAAGTCTCCTGGCGTTTCGACTCGCAGGGCCATACCGTCAAAACGCTTGGTAGCGACGCTCGCACGCTGGTGACGTTGATGGCGACTGCAGATGCCGTTGATGGCACAGTGACGGTCACCCCGGCTGGTGTCGTCAGTTGTTGACCGACGATTGGGATCCGGATCTGCTTCGGCGGGACGAGGTAGTGGCTCGGTGCAACGCCAAGAATCTCGCCACGTAGCCAGAGGGCGAATTCGGCTTGACCGGTCGTCGTGAGATGCACGCCGTCAGCGAACCAGCGCGCCCGAGCCTCGCCGCTGGCACTCGCTGCGTTCCAGTCCAGAACCGTGAGCGTGGACCATCGGGATTCGGCAGCGGAGAGTTGAGCATTCATCGGGCCATACGTCGAACCCTGCGAAGTTGTTCGAATGTCGGCCATGTTGACCCAGGCAACGCGTGCCACGCCCCGAGCAGTGAGCGCGTTCATCATGGCATCAATGTCCGAGGCAAACGTGCTGGCAATGTCGTTGTAGCCGAGTTCGACGACGACCAGGTCGAGACCCGTCGGCAGCAGAGCCGCCTGTTCGACACCGCTGGTTCCCGGGCAGGACATACGTGTCGTGCATCGGCCCACCCGTGTACTGATCGTCGCGGATGCGAACGTGCCATCGATCAGTCGGTTGAATTCAGAGGTCCCGCCAGCAGCGATGCTCTCCCCCACCGAGTCGCCGATCATCCCGAAGGATTTCAATGTGGTGTTCTCGCGAATGACCCGCACGGTGAAACCCGGCGACGGCAGGTTGAAGCTGCGGCGAAAGTCCCACGCCTGCATCCGTTCGGTATCCCTTGTGCCAGTGAGCACGATGTCGTTGAACCAGATGCCGTCGTAGCTCCGATATTGGCTTTGCGCTGCCTCGGTCATCGCCGCTGAGGTGATTTGCCCGAGGCCGTATCTCGACTCGAGGGTGTCAGCGTCGATGACGCGAGTCCAACGATGGTTCGGGTTGGAAATCGTGTCGTCGCCGATGTCATCGACGGGTGGGAATTCGCCGCCCGCCGTACGTGGACCGTTCGATGCAGAGAACTCGGTCGAAACGATTTGTCCACCCTTGGAATGCCCGCTCGGCCAGCGGCGGACGACATTGGCCGTTGCTGCGGCAGCGGCATCGGTGAGGACATGCTCGACTGATGTGGACGAACCGGACGCAGTTGACCGGCGAGCTGCACCGCCATAAACCTGACACGAGGTTGTATCGCAGGTGGTGGCGTAGCGCGCCGACGAACCGTCGTAGAAGTAGCTGCGTGCCTGCTGCAGTCCGTATGAGCGGGCAGCAACGGCCTGGGCTCGCACAGCGTTGGCACCCGCCCCTCCCCCGGCGTTCGCCCACGAGGCGGAGATTTCCTTCGGCAGCACGCCACGCAGGTAGTCCTCGACCTTGACGTCATTGACGACCCGGTTCCCGGATGACGTGTTCAGTACGTCGATGCTGCCGCGGTAGTGCGTGATCGTCCGATCTCGCGCGCACAGTCCGATTGTCTGATTCGGCGCAATCGAGGACGTGTCGCCGTTGGCGATCGTGAAGCTGAGCGGGTTGCCGGCGCCTGTGGTCGCAGTGCCAAGCAAGGTGAAACCCCCGCCAGAGTCGGCATCGATGATCGACCGAGCTCGAGCTGCGTCCTCAGGGTTCCAGATGCCGTCGACGGTCAGGCTTTGGGCGTCCTGCCAGTCGATCAGGTATCCGCGAGTCTGGTTGCCAAAGTCGCCGTCGACGGCAATGACCGTCGACTGGTACTGCTTGAGGAAGGTCTGAATCTGGGTCACCGCGCCGCTGTCCGGCGAGCCCTTCGCGATCTCCGGCAGGCCGGACGGAACGGTCAGCGTCGACTGGCCAGGGCACGACCGTGCGGTCGATCCGTAGACCCTGAACTCGCCAGGCGTGGACGTCTCCTCCGCGTACATCGCGGCGCGAGTGACGCCCTTCCAGTTGATCGGCGAGCCATAGGACACAACTCCCACGGTTCCGGCCCCATCGAGGCCCGTGAGCCGCACGCGAATGCGTTGCCCCGAGGGCACGGTGCTCGAATCGGTTCCGCCGTAGTAGTGGCTGAGGATCTGATTCCAGTCCCAGCCGTGGTCCACCGCATAGCCGTAGGCGCCCCACTGGCTCATGCCGCGCCCATGTCCGTAGCCCGTACCGTCGACGACAACGGCGATGATGTCGTTCGGAGCAGCGCTCACAGATGGAGTCGGCGAACCGGGCGCACCCAGCGCCAGGGTGCCAGCGACAACCGCGAGCGCCGTGCCCAGTCGACTCCATCTCATCGTACGCATATCACCGAACCGTAATATTCAGAGACGCCGGAACGGCGTCATCTCCATCATCTTGTGATGAGTATCGACATCAGACGCCCCGAGCTTGAGGAGAACCCTCAAGCTCGAGTCAAGGTTCGTAGCTGCGTTGTGAGGCCCTGCACCTGCCGGAGTCAGCGCGGAACTGCTGCGACGGCGAGTGCGTCGACAAGATCGTTCATTCGGTCGCCACTGTGACCCTTCACCCACCGGAACGTGACGTCGCTTGACTTCACGAGCTCGATCAATGGCTTCCAGAGGTCTTCGTTGGCAACTGGTTGCTTCTTGGCATTTTTCCAGCCGTTGCGCTCCCACTTGACCCACCACTTGTCGCGGAAACAGTTGACCACGTAGGTCGAGTCGGACACGATCTCAATCGGGAGCGGGGCGCCGTGTTCGTCGGCCACCGTGGAGTAGGTGCGCAGTGCGTCAATCACTGCGTACACCTCCATCCGCTGGTTCGTTGAGTCTGGGTCACCACCTGACCCGCAGGGTTGTCCTTCTGGTGCCACCGCCCAGCCCCAACCGCCCGGTCCAGGGTTTCCCTGACACGCACCGTCGGTGTATATCTCGAGTCGCTGCATCGATCCAACGCTACGGCGTGCGCCATCAGATCACCGGTGATGCGCAGCGGATTGATGATGGCGAATTGGCCACGGCGGATACTCGTCGCCGTCTCCTGCTTCGTCGCTGCAGCGCTCCTGGCGGGAATCGCACCGCTCAGCGCTGGCCGGCAAGCCGCTGCTGCGCCAGGCCAACCCGACGCCGTGATCGTTGGTGATTCCCTGACCGGCGGAAACGTCGATTACATCAGGCCAACGCTGCGCAACGCGGGGCTGAATGTTCGGGTCGAAGGGCTCAGTGCCCGGCGCATCGCCGTGTCGTTCAACTTCCTGGGACGTCGCGACTCCGGTGTCGCACGGGTGCGGTCACTCAAGGCGGCCGGCGTTGCACCTGCGCTCTGGGTCATCCAATTGGGGACCAACGACTTGGGTGTCGTCAACAACTGCAGGTGCCCTGACCCCGTTGCGTTCGCTGGCAAGATCATCGATCAGCTCCTCGACGAGATCGGTCCTGGTGTTCCAATTGCTTGGGTCACCGTGGCCAACCGCACCCAGTGGGATGCCTCACGCTGGTTCAACACTGCGATCGGAATCAGAGCTGCGCGGGATCCGTACATCGCCCTCATTCGATGGCACGACCTCTCGGCATCACGACCTGACTGGTTTGTCGACCATGTGCACCAGAACTTCACGGGCGTCAAGGTGTTCACACAGATGTATATCGATCGAATCTCGGCGCTCCTCGCCGACCCGCTCGGCCCACGGCCACCAGGCCCGGGGCTCGCAGCCGCCACCCGTCTCGGCCCCACCTGATCGCTCCCAAGCCATCTGCCCAAGTCAGTGTGAACACTTTCGATCACCCGTCGCGTACCGCGCGGTAACCCTGCGACAATGGCACTCGTATGATTTTCGACGGCCACGTACATCAGCTGCCCGATATCGATCCGGTCGAGACCGAGGAATGGCTCGACAGCCTCGATGCCGTCGTCGATGTCCACGGCAAGAACCGAGCGCGGTATCTCCTGTCGCGGCTCATGGAACGGGCCCGGGCCAGTCAGGTCTCGTTCCCGGCCACCGTGTCGACTCCGTACGTCAACACAATCCCGCGCGACGAAGAGCCGTGGTTCCCGGGTGATGAACACATCGAACGACGCATCCGGGCCTTCATCCGATGGAACGCTGCAGCGATGGTCGTCAAGGCCAACAAGGCCGCCGACGGCATCGGCGGCCACCTCTCGACGTTTGCGAGCTCCGCAGCACTGTATGAAATCGGGTTCAATCACTTCTTTCGCGGCAAAGACGATGGCACGCCCGGCGACCACGTGTACTTCCAGGGCCATGCCGCACCCGGTGTCTACGCACGCGCCTTCCTCGAAGGCCGACTGACCGAAGACGATCTGGACCATTTCCGCCGCGAACTCGGCCGGGACGGTCGCGGCCTCAGCTCGTACCCCCACCCGCGATTGATGCCGGACTTTTGGGAATTTCCCACGGTGTCGATGGGCCTCGGCTCGTTGACGGCGCTGTACCAGGCCCGCTACAACCGATACCTGCAAAACCGCGAAATCGATGACACCTCCGGCAGCCGCGTCTGGGCCTTCCTCGGCGACGGCGAGTGCGACGAGCCCGAAACGCTCGGAGCCATTTCGTTGGCCTCTCGCGAGCAGCTCGACAACCTTGTGTTTGTCGTCAACTGCAACCTGCAGCGCCTCGACGGTCCGGTGCGGGGCAATGGCAAGGTCATTCAGGAACTCGAGGCGACCTTCCGTGGTGCGGGGTGGAACGTCATCAAGGTCGTCTGGGGATCGAAGTGGGACGACTTGCTCGCCCAGGACAAAGACGGTGTGCTCCTCAACAAGATGAACACCACCGTCGACGGCGAGTTCCAGCGTTATGCCACCGAGCCGGGTGGATACGCACGCGATCACTTCTTTGGCCCTGACGACCGCCTGCGCCAGATGGTCTCGCACCTGACCGACGACGACATCCGCAACCTGCCGCGCGGTGGCCACGACTACCGCAAGCTCTACGCCGCCTACAAGGCGGCGTCCGACAATCTCGGCTCTGGCCGCCCGACGGTGATCTTGGCCAAAACCGTCAAGGGATGGACACTGGGCGAAGGTTTCGAGGGACGCAACTCGACACACCAGATCAAGAAAATGACCAAGAAACAGATGCTGGAAATGCGTGACCGCCTCCATCTGCAAGATGAGATCCCGGAAGATCAGGTGGACGACAAAAACCCGCCGTACATCAAGCTCGGCCCCGACTCGATCGAATACCAGTACATGATGGAACGTCGTCGTGCCCTCGACGGTTTCGTGCCACAGCGAACGACGCGTGTCCGCAAGCCGATGTCGCTGCCGGATCCATCCGCCTTCAAAGAGATGTGGGCAGGATCCAATGGCCAAGAGGTCTCCACCACCATGGGCTTCACTCGCTTGCTCCGCAGCCTGACGCGTGACGAACACGTCGGCGAACGGATCGTTCCGATCATTCCCGACGAAGCCCGAACCTTCGGTATGGATTCGCTGTTCCGCGAGATCGGCATCTATGCCTCGCAGGGCCAGAAGTACGAACCGGTCGATCACGACCTGTTGCTCTCCTACGCCGAGTCCAAAGACGGCCAGATTCTCGAAGAGGGCATCACTGAAGCTGGCGCCATGTCGAGCTTCATCGCTGCGGGCACCAGCTACGCCACGCGTGGTGTGCCAATGATCCCGTTCTACACGTTCTATTCAATGTTCGGCTTCCAGCGTGTGGGCGACCTCATTTGGCAGGCCGCTGACATGCGCACTCGCGGCTTCCTGATGGGCGCCACCGCAGGCCGCACCACGCTGATGGGTGAAGGCCTCCAGCATCAAGACGGCCACAGCCTCGTGCTCGCCTCGACCGTGCCCGCGGTGCAGGCATACGACCCCGCTTTTGCCTATGAGGTTGGTGCCATTGTCGATGCTGGCATCAAGCGGATGTACGGCGGCGGCATGCCCGACGAGACCGATGTTTTCTATTACATCACCCTGTACAACGAGAACTACGAGATGCCAGAGCTCCCCGACCGCGAGGGCATTGCCGAAGCAATCGTCGAGGGTCTCTACAAATGGGCTGATGCTCCCGATGGCGAGGGCTTCAAGCCGGCAACAATCATGTTCTCCGGGTCCGCTCAGGGCGCTGCCCGCGAAGCGGTCAACGAGCTCGCTGAGCATTACGGGGTCGGGGCCGAACTCTGGTCGGCCACGTCGTACAAGGCGCTGCGCGAGGAGGGACTCTCCGCCGAGCGTCACAATCGGCTGCATCCTTCGGCCGAACAACGTGTGCCTCGAATCACTCAGATCCTCGCCGATGCGCAAGGCCCAATCACGGCCGTCTCGGACTTCATGGTGTCGGTGCCTGAACAGGTGCTTCGTTTCCTCCCGGGTCGAACCTTCATTCCGCTCGGTACGGACGGGATGGGTCGCTCAGACACACGCGAGGCCCTCCGTCGCCACTTCGAGATCGACACCGGCCACGTCGTCGTCGCAGTGCTGTCCGGCTTGTTCCGTGATGGTGCCGTTGACGCCTCCGTCGTCGATGACGCGATCCGGCGTTACGACATCGACCCCGACGCCATCGACCCGTTCATCATCTGACGCTGGTGACCGGAACGCTCTACATCACCGGCGACGCAGCCGCCGACAATTTGCTCAACACTGACGCCAATGCACTGCTGCTGGGCATGTTGCTTGACCAGCAGGTTCCCATGGAATGGGCCTTCGCCGGCCCGTCGACACTGAAAGAACGACTCGGGCACCTCGACCCGGGCAAGATCGCCGCTATGCCCGAGGACGACTTCGTCAGCATCTGCTGTGAGAAGCCAGCGATTCATCGGTTCCCTGGCTCGATGGGCAAGCGAATCCATCAGGTCTGTGCGGTCGTGGCCGACCAGTACGACGGGGACGCAGCAAATCTGTGGACCGGCGTCGATTCCGGCAAGGAGTTGTTCCGACGATTGAAGGCCCTCCCTGGCTACGGCGACGAGAAGTCGAAGATCTTCGTCGCGATCCTTGGCAAGACCCAGGGTGTTGCACCCGAAGGCTGGCGCAATGCGGCCGGCAAATTCGGCGACGACGTCCCCCGCTCGGTCGCCGACATCACCGACGAAGCGTCGCTCGGCAGGGTGCGAGACTGGAAGAAAGCTCAGAAGGCAGCCAAGAAGGACAAGCAAGATAGGCCGCTCACAGACTGACCTCCAGCACTAGCCTGCGACCACATGTTTGCTGGCACCATCGTTGCGTCGAACTACGTCGAGATGGCCCAACTGTTGGGCGAGTCATTCCTTCGCCATCACCCTGCGAGTCGATTCGCCATCTTGGTCATCGACGAGCAAGCCGTCGGCTCCGTCGTCGACGGCATCGAGATACTGCGGTTATCCGACCTCGACCTCACCGCATTTGAGCTCGATCTCATGAAGACCATCTACGACGTGATGGAGCTCAGCACGGCGGTCAAACCGTCGCTGCTACGCACACTGCTCGGTAGCGCTGACACCGTTTGCTACCTCGACCCGGACATCTACGTCTACTCCCCCTTCGACGATGCCATCGCCGCGGTCGACAGCGCCGGCATCGTCCTCACCCCACACGTCCTTCAGCCAGTTCCTCGCGACGGTCTGGCCATCTCCGAACAAGCAGTGATGGAGTCGGGCATGTTCAACCTCGGTTTTATCGCGGTCGGCGCCAGCGCCCTCCCGTTCCTCGACTGGTGGATGGAACGACTACTCACCGACGCCGTGGTCGACCTCGACCGGCATCTGTTCACCGACCAGAAGTGGGTCGACTGGGTTCCGGCGCTTTTCGATCACGCCGTGTCACGGGATCCGGGGATGAACATCGCCTGGTGGAACATCCACGAACGCGACCTTGACCCCGGCGACCAGCACCCGATGGTCGATGGCCGTCCAGTTCGCTTCATCCACTACAGCGGCTACGACCCCGTCGTCCCGGACGTGTTGTCGAAGCACCAAGCCTCCCGGCCCCGGGTACCGCACGCTCTCGGCACGACGATCAGAGAGCTCGCTGACGAGTACGGCCGGGCCCTCATCGCCCGCGGCCACCTTGAACGGCGGACCGGCCCGCATCAGTGGTCTACAACCGCCAACGGGATGGCACTAACCTCGACGATGCGCCGCCTCTGCCGCGAGGCCGCTCTGGACCAGCTCCGCAGCGGAGCGACGGTCGACGAACTCAAGTTGCCCACCGCATTCGGAGCCGACGACAGCGCGTTCCTCCTCTGGTTGAACGAACCAATCGGTGGGTCCGCCGAACATCCGCTGACCCGAATGGAGCGCAGCGTCTGGGAAGAACGCCGCGACCTCCAGAATGCGTTTCCCGATGTCGACGGCTCCGACGCTGCAAACTTCCACATGTGGCTCAGCGTCGAAGACGATGCAATCACCCACCTCGGCGATCTTGCTCCACCTCGCAAACCGCGGGCCGCCGAGCTGACAAGGCCCGACCGTCTGCGGGCGCGGTTCGCTAGTGTGCGCAAGCGCTGGATGCAACTCGTTCGGTCACGGAACTGATTCGGCGTCGCACTCGCTGCGATTATTACCATCGGCGGTCCACACAAGATTCGGGCGCTGGGATACCATCTCCTCATGTCCGTCAGGTCCATCAGGTCCTATCTGTCGTGGATCCTTCGGGGGCCAGCCCGTCTCGAACGCGTTGAGCATTCGGTCGACGAGCTGCGTATCCAGCTCGCCGAATTGAACTTGAAGCAAGATGCCAGCTTGGCTGACATCCGAAATTCCGTGTCAGCCGTGTTGGATGATGTCGACCAGCGGATGACCGGTCGCGACCAACGGTCCAGATGACCTCGGGCGATCGACGTGGCGGGACTGTTGAGGTCATCGTTGCCGTCAACTCAGCCGACGACACCGCTGCAGCATTGGTTCGCGCTGTACGTACGCAGCATCCCGGCTGGATCATTTCAGCGTCGTGGGCTGGCGACCCGCAGCTTCGCCCTGACGCTCCGGCGGGCACTGAATGGGCACGTGATGTACCCGCCGAGATTGACCTGTGCCGCGCCGCCCACGACGATCGGATTTGGCTCGCCGGTCTCACAGCAGCTCGCTCCGTTGTGTCCGACAATGCAAACCCTGTCATTGTGCTCATTGCGGGCGCCATCGCAGTTGCTGGCCCATTGGACGCGCTGGTACCCGCAGCTACGGACGTGCTCGTTGTCATCCCGCGCTCCGTCGGGACCCCGGCAAACGGATTTCCAGACGTCGCAGAATTGTTCGTGGCCGGTTCAGTGTCGTCGTCGGTGGTTGGCTTCGGCGCGAACGCTCTAGCGGCGATCACCTGGCTGCTTGAGGGCTTGGTTGCTGGGAGCGACGTGACATTCGGACGGCGGCTCGATGTGGCGACAACACTCTTCGGGCAACGCCAATGCACCGATCCAACGCTTGGCGCGTCGCCCTGGCGTTGGCCAGATGGCCAAGAGACGGCGCTGATCGATGCCCCTCATTTCGCCGAAGACGGTCCGGCATTGCTGGATCGCACGATTGCAGGTCGGCCCCGCATTTCACTCGCCAATGCCGACCGCCTCGCCGCGGTGCGCGGAGTCGCTGACCAACTGAGCCCTCGGAGCGATGCGCTGACACTGCCCGGAGGGATCGCCATCGACGCCACAATACGCCGCCTCGCCCGACGGCACCCTGGCCACAGCCTGCAGCCATGGACTCAGGCAAAGGAGTTTCGCGACTGGCTCAGCCAGCGATACTGGTGGGCACTGCTCGAATCTCGGCCAGACCTCGCCGCACGTTTCGGTGTCGATGCTGACGTCGATGTAGAGGCTTTCCGAGCATGGGCATTCGGGGCAGCGGGCCGCAACGAAGCGCCCCTCCTCATCGATCCTGCTGGATTGACCAACCCGACTCCCCATCTCAAGGTGACGGGTTGTCGAACGGATGGCATCAACGTCGTCGGGTACCTCGACCGACAGTCCGGTGTCGGCGCCGTCGGGCGCACCATCGTGCAGGTGCTCGCCGAGGCCGGTATTCCGCACTCAGCGATTGCGTACCAGCGAACAGCAAACCCGCTCCTCGACGAACCTCCACGTTGTGACCAACACGTCGAGTTCGCTACGACGCTGGCATGCGTCAACGGCGACCAGATGGCCAACCTGCGCTCCGATCATCCTGAGCTCTTCGGGCCCGGCCGCAGCGTCATTGGCTATTGGTTCTGGGAGCTCTCCACGGTTGCTGGTGGGCCACCTGTCGCCGTCGACACGGTGCAGGAGATCTGGTCGGCAACACGGTTCATGGCCAAAGCCTTCGCCGAACACGGGGTCCCGGTCCGGGTTGCACCGCTGCCACTCGCACGACCCGTCCGATCCAACGTCGCACGCGACTCATTTCTGCCCCTGGCTGAAGCCGATGGCCGCTTCGTGTTCGGCGTCGTCCTCGACCACCTCAGTGTGACGGCGCGCAAGAATCCACTCGGTGCGATCGCTGCTTTCACGCAGGCCTTTGCGGCCGACGAGGGACCCCTGCTGGTCATCAAGACGATCAACGGTGAGCAGCGCTGGCGCGAGCACGAAGAACTGCTCCTCGCCGCGGCCGAGCGGCCAGATATCACTGTGTGGGATGCTCATCTCCCCATTGCCGAACATCTTGCCTTCATCGGACATCTCGATGCACTTGTGTCGCTGCATCGCAGTGAAGGACTTGGCCTCCACCTTGCTGAAGCGATGTGGATGAACGTCCCGGTCATCGCCACCAGATACTCGGGAAATCTTGACTTTATGGATGACGCAAGCGCCTTGTTGGTTGATTCCGAACTCGTCGACGTCGGCGCGGACGGCGGCTGGGCATACCCCGCCGAGGCAACGTGGGCGCGACCGAGCGTCGATCACGCGTCACGCTTGATGCGCCGGCTCGTCGACGAACCGGACCTCGCCGGAAGGATCGGCCGAGCGGCTCACACTCGCATGGAAACGCAGCACCGCCAAGACTCCGCCGCGCTCATCGAGCAGTTGACCACGCTCGGAGCGGGCCATCGACCAGGCGCTGCGATTGACGACGCGGGCTAACGTACGCCAGATGCCAAACACTCGCCTGGCCAGCGCTGCTCGAAGCGTGACGAGTCCCCTGCGGGGCTACCTCAACGAACACTTCGAAGCGGTCAAGGAAGATGGCCGAGAACGTACCAGCCGTCAGACAGCCGAGCTAAGCGGCGCCATTGCGTCCGCCGTTGAAGGCGCACTGCTCCCGAGGATCGACGCCATTCGTGCCGAGGCAACCGTTCTCGCCAGCGAATCGCTCTCAGCGATCACCGCCATACTTGACGATCGGATGCAGCGGGTGACGGCGCTCGAAACGACGATCGCCGAACTCCAGGCGACCAACGATCAACTTCTGGCAATCGTCGCCGAGTTGGTCAAGCGCCCTGATGGCACAGCCGCAACCCTCACTAGACCCGCGTGACGCTGCGTCCGCTCAGGAATGATCCATCAACCAGCCAGCTTGCCGATCACGCACAGGTCGGATCGTTGAGCGTGATCGAACAGGAAGCAGCAGTCGTCCGTGTCACTGACTCTCCCGTTCCTCGCGTCACCTTTCCATGGGTCGAGAGGCCCGAGCTGAGCATTGTGATTGTTGCCTTCGGGACGGGATTGGTTCTTGATCACTGCCTTGACTCGCTCGGCGCGTCCGTCGCCGCAGATGGGATCGCGGCCGAGGTAATTGTTGTCGACAATGATCATCCGCACCGTGGTCATGCCGCAGGCAACCGAGTCGCTATCTCCTCACGAGGGGTCCGCCTGATTCAGCCAACGGCCAATCTTGGGTTTGGTGGCGGCAATAATGCCGGGGCCGCGGCGGCACGCGCTGCGATGCTCGCATTCGTCAATCCCGACGTCATCGTGTCCTCCGGCCAACTGCGCTCGCTCCTCGATGCCGCCCGGTCGAAGCCCGACCTCATCTCGGCGCCGGCGTTGATCTTCCCGGACGGGTCGCTCCAAGAACTGGGCATGAGGATCATCGACGACGGTGATACACGACCGATTCTCCAGGCCGGATCGCATACGCCGGACTACGCCTCGGCTGCGTGCTGGTTCCTCTCGTCGAAATTGTTCTCCAGATTGGGGGGCTTCGACCTTGCGTATCACCCCGCCTACTACGAGGACGTCGACTTCGCCCTACGCGCCGCCGAACTCGGTGGAGGGACCCAGGTCGTTGATTCGGTGCGCGTTGTTCATGAACATCATGGCTCCGCTACATCCCCACCCGATGTTTCCAAGCAGCAACAAGTCTTCCTCAACCGGTGGAAGAGCGTCGTCGCCTCTCGCCCAGCGCAGTGACCCTCAGCGGTACCTTTCCCGTCACCCCAGATCGACGAGCTCAGAATCGGAAATTGTTGCGACAAGGCGCGCAACCGCGCCAACAGTCCAAATCAGTTGGGACCATTTGCGGGTTGCTCGCTGATGCCGAGGGCTCGAGCGTAATTCAGACCGAATGCCTTCTCGGCTGGCTGGCCGTGCATGTGCTCAAGCGCAGCTTCGACGAGTCGCCCGCGAAGGTCCAGGTCATTGACCATGCGGCTCATCCACGTCGCTGCCTGACCGAGATCAGGGTCCGCCCATCGGAATCCGTCGGGATACGCGCCCTCGCCATACTCGACGTCGATCAGTTTCACGTCGACCAGCGCTGCGGTCTCGTCGGACATGAAGTCCAGGTTGCCCGAGTAGCGAGAGGCGATCACCGGGGTTTCCAACCACATCGCTGATGCGAGCTGGAGACCCAGCCCTTCGCCGCGGTGCAACGAGACGAGGCAGTCAGCGGCGGAGATGAGTCCAGTCATTTCATCGTTGCTGATGAAGGAGTCGAAGATCTCAATCTGGTCAGCGATGCCGGATTGCGCCGCGTGGTCCGCGATGCGGGCCAGTGCCTCGGGACGCTGGTCGCCGTTGAGCGTCTTGATGACCAGCCGAACCGTCGAGTCGGTCGGTCCGAATGCCGCAACGAAGGCATCGATGGCGCCGAAGGGATTCTTGCGTTCGACGATGCTGAACAGGTCGAGGGTGACGAGGAAAACGAACTCGCCATTCGGTGCGCAGCGGCGACGCCACGCATCCCGCGCTCCATCGTCGAGTGCGGGGCAGGAGAGGTACATCGGCTGATGCGCAACCGGCGGCCCGCCGGGGACCGAGCGATAGGCGTCCGCAATGAAGGTCGTCGGCGCCCAGATCTCGTCGACGAGCTCGATTCCGGATCGATGCGTCACAGGAACCTCGGCCACTTCCCAAAACCAGTAGCCGACAACCCGGTCCACCGCACGAAGTTTCGGACGCGCTGCCAACGCTCCCGGAAGTTCGGGCGCGGTGACGACCGCAAGCGTCGTCTGTCGAACGATCGTCGACCCCCGGGCACCGTCGTCGGCCTCGACGCGCGGGCTGTTGGAGGTGTCAACGTCGAAGATCGAGACCGCCACGCCTGCAGCGGCGAGTGAACGGTGGAGCTGTCGCACCGCTGTGCCCAGGCCGCTGGCTGAATGGTGGTATCCGAGCAGGTTGACGCCCTCGGTGCGGACGTCGCCCGGTGGGCTCGGGGCGTCCGCATCTCGGTGTCGGGGTCGTCGCGCCTGCGTCCGTTCCCAGAGACGTCGTGGGCCGCCAGCCAGTCCACCGACAAGGGCACGCCAGTGGGCTGCATGTGGGGCGCGGCGAAGCCGCCGCAACGACAGCCAGACGGCTCGAACGATCGTCGGCAGCCGGCCGAAGCGTATGGCGCACCAAACCCGGTTGCGGTCCTGGAGGCGGCGGGTCATCTCGCCCAGGACCGAAGTCGAGGCGCCGCCTTCGTGCCAGGCGATCGAATCGGGAACACACGCGTAACGCTGGCCCAGTTCTCTGCCGCGCAGTGCCAGGTCCACGTCTTCGTAGTAGAGGAAGAAGCGTTCGTCGAACCCCCCAGTGAGATCGAGGAACGCACGGGAGAAGAGCACCGCTCCCCCGGTGAAGATCTCGATGTCGGCGATCCCGTCAAATACCGAACTGTCGGGTTCGCCGTAGCCGATATCGACTCCGGCGCCGTGCCGGTCGAGTGTGACGCCCACGCTGTTCACCAGGGCGACGTCGGCTGCCAACGATGACGCCATCAGCAATTTGGGCTGGGCGACGTTCCATCCTTCTGCCAGCGCGTCGCTCAACCCCTCGATCCAGCCGGGAGCAACGGTGACATCGTCGTTGAGGAGTGCGATCGCCGTTGCGCTGGGGGAAAGACGACGGACTTCGCTGAACCCGTCGTTGGCCGCCGCGCCGTACCCGCGATTCGCTGTACGGATCAATACCGCACCGTACAGATCTTCGAGATCTGCTTCACTCTTGCTTTCCCGCTCACTGTTGTTGATGACGATGACAGGTCCGACACCACCGGCATCGCGCAGTGCCTCCAGGCATCGGCTGAGCCTCTCTGACGGGCCCTCGTGTGTGACGACGACCACCGGAATCAGCGGAGGAGTCACTCGGCGAACCTCGCGATCAGCTGGCCCACGCGCAGCAGTGGTTGCCGTGTTGACTCCCGTGCAGGCGCTTCGGAACGCTGTGCACCCTCGCCATCGCGGGCTGCGACGGGTTCAAACATTGGGCAGAGCGTACTCTCAGAGTGTTTCTGGTTGAGGTTTGCCGACGCCTCTACGGGTCATGACATTGCTGATCGAGCACCGCGAGCCCCAATGGGAGCGAAGATACACTTGAGCTATGCCTGAAGTGGACCAAACAGAGGTGGTCCACGACGTCGAGGCGCTGATTGCGGAGAACAAGCGGTTGCGACGTCTGGTTGGACCACTTGAGCAGAGCTACGACGATCTTCGGACTGAACTTGTTGGGGCGAGCGAGGCAGTCAAGATCGCCGAGCAGGCCAACGGCGAACTGCGTGGGGAGGTCATGGAACTCACCGTCGCTCTCGGCCAGGCGCGACACAACATTGGCAAAGTTCATCGCATCGTGATCCAACGTGCAAGACATATGGTCGGCCGAGTCGTTCGACGAGTCCAGCGCCGACTCGCGACATTCGAGCGATGAAAGAATCGCTCATCGACCCCTTGGTCTCGGTGATCACACCGGTCTTCAATCCCGATCCGGCTCATCTCGCTGCCTGCCTCGAATCGGTTGAGCTCCAGACCGCACACAACGTCGAACACATCATCGTGAACGACGGGTCGACACGTGACGGTGTTGCGGAACTCCTTCGTCGAGCAGCCGACCGGAGCAGCAACATCGTTCTGCATCGACCTGAGCAGGGCGGAATCGTCGCAGCGAGCAATGACGGCCTCGCCGCAGCCACCGGCAAGTTCGTGGCGTTCCTCGATCATGACGACGTCCTCCGCAGCGACGCGATCGCCACGATGCTCGCCGCAGCCAACGACGGCGTGGACGTCGTCTATAGCGACCACGACTTCCTCGACGCGAGCGGCCAACACATCGGGCCGTGCCTCAAACCCCAATGGTCGCCCGAACGACTGCGGAATCAGAACTACATCACCCACTTCGTCATGGCGCGACGGTCGCTCGTCGTCGACCTCGGCGGATTTCGTTCTGGGTTCGACGGCGCCCAGGACCACGACCTCATGCTTCGACTTGGCGAGACCGCCCGACAAATCGCGCATGTCCCCGAGGTGCTCTATCACTGGCGTCAGGCGCCTACCAGTGTCGCGGCCGGCGTCGATGCAAAACCGTGGGCGTTCGATGCCGGTCAGCGCGCTGTGGCCGAGCACTGCGAGCGAATCGGTCTCGACGCAACTGTCAACACGACAGAACACGAGGGCATCTATCGGGTCCAGAACACATTGCCGTCTCCACCTCCGCAGGTCAGTGTCCTCATTCCGACCCGTGGGTCGGCGGGCCATATCTGGGGGATCAGTCGGTGTTTCGTCGTCGAGGCCGTGCGCAGCATTGTCGAACGGTCGACGTACTCCGACCTTGAGTTCGTCGTCATCATCGACGACGACACCCCTCCTGCGGTGATCACCACGCTCCAAGATCTCGTCGGTGAGCGCCTCGTACTGGTCGAGCACCACGGCGAGTTCAACTTCTCGACGAAGATGAACGAGGGAGCCGCCGCTGCATCAGGCGATCTCCTGCTGTTCCTCAACGACGACACTGAGTTGATTGAGCCGGACAGCATCCAGGTACTCGTCGGCCTTGTGACCGGCCCGAGCGAAGGGGCATCGGGCCCTGTCGGCATGGCCGGCTCGAAGCTGCTCTTCGACGACGGCACCATCCAGCACGGTGGTCACGTCTACTTCCACGGGCCCCATCACGCCAGCACCGGCTGGTCGGGCGCCTCGCCCGGCCCACTGCCACTTCGCCCGCTCGCTGTCGCGCGGGAGTGCAGCGGCGTCACCGCCGCTGTGGCCATGATGTCTGCTGAGCTCTTCAACGAGGTCGGCGGGTTTCCCGAAGAGTTACCGCTCAACTACAACGACGTCGACCTGTCATTGCGCATTCGTGCCGCTGGCTATCGGATTATTTGGACACCACATTCACTCTGGTACCACTTTGAGAGCCGGACACGAATCGGCAAGGTGCTGCCAAGAGAGACCGAATACATCGAGCAGCGTTGGGCACACGAGTTGCGCAACGACCCGTACTACAACCCACGACTCTCGCCTCTCTGGTTCGACTGGCTCGAGTGGCCGCTCGATGAGCCAACCTTCGCTGGCCACGGAGCCACCAAACCCGACACGTTCGCGATGGCGGTCCGACGCTCCATCAAGCGCAACAGTTCTTGACGACGGCCCACCGGGCACTCACGGTGCTGGTCATCAGGATCTTCGATGAGCGTGTTCTGATAGGTCGAATCATGACTTGCATTCCCCAGTCCGCCGAACATCGCTCGAGGCCTCAGCCGTGAGTCATTGAGTTCGCGAACGATCCGACCACTGATACGTTGACCACCCGTGGTCCAGTTCTCCTCGAAGCCAGCGGAGCCCGAGGGCGTCCGCGATCTTGGGTCCGATACGGAGTCGGTCGACTCGGCATCATCGGCCGGACCCAACGACGTCTCCAGCGCCACAGAGGCAGATGCCTCCACCCCAGTAGACGGCGAAGATCAGGGCTCACCCCCAGCTCCGATCTGGACGCGAACCGACTGGAAGATCTGCGGATTGTTGCTCGTCGCGTCGCTGCTGTTGGTGGGACTCCATGTCAGGAGTTACGAGACGTTGTCACCGATTGATGAGTTACAGCACATTGACTACGTCATCCGAGCGGGGGACTTCGACATTCCGGTGCGCAACGATCGCATCGGGCAGGAAACCCTCGCCGAGGCGGCGTGCCGGAGCGTTGACGCCCCGGGTTACGTCGGGCCGGCTTGCGGTCTGGCCACTTACGACCCCAACGATTTTCAGGAAAACGGATTCAACACGGCCGCAGCGCAGTTCCCGCCGTACTACCTGACAACAGGAGTGAGCGCCCGGCTCCTCACAGCCGTCGGTCTCTTCGAGAGCAAGGTCACTGCAGCGCGGATGCTCGGCGCCGTGTGGTTGGCAGCTGCGCTTTCGGTGACCTGGTACCTGATGGCGTGCCTGGGCCTCAGCCGCCGATCGCGTGCACCTGTCATCGTGCTCCTGCTGGTCACACCGCTCACGATCTTCCATGCGGGAGCGACCGTGAATGCTGACGTCAGCCTGATGCTGACCGGGGCGTTGGCCATTCTCGCCACCGTGAAGTACGAAGCGGGACGACTGAGGTGGTGGTGGGTTCCACTCGTCTACGTCGGCGTGATCCTTGTCGAAGCGACAAACATCCTTGCGGTAGCGGCGTGTGGGCTGTATCTGATGGTACGCAGGACCCCTGATGCGACGGCGTCGGTGACGCAACGTCTTGCACCGTTGGCGATCCTCCCAGCCGTGCTGCTTTTCCGGCTCGAAGTAGCGGGGCGTCTCCACGCCAGGTTCTTTCCCACAGCGCCAGTCTCCGTGTCGACTGACTCGATGGGCAGTGCACCCATGTTCGTTGTCAATCGAGCTGAAGGAGTGTCGTTCGAGAAGATTGTTGCCAACCTCAGCTCGACGTTCACTCCGGTCAGAAACCCGTACCTGTCTCCCCCGCTTCGCTCGCAGTTGACGATTGCTGGTCTCGAACTCACCAATTGGCTCCTCATCGCATTGCTTTTCAGCGCCGCCGTCATCGTCGTCAGCGGTGCTCGCCTCACCTGGCTGGCACGAATCACCGTGGTCATGCTCCTTACGGCCGGGCCGTTCTACACCTTCTATTTCGCGTACTTCAGCAACCAAGACTTCGCAGCTCCGGCTCGGTTCGCACTGCCGTTGATTCCCTTGATCGCCGTGGCTGCCTCGGCCGCCATCCAGCGCCGCGAGACACTTGTAGTGGTCTGGGGGGTCGCGGTCCTGACTGGACTGAACACCTTGTTCCAGTTGGTGACGGCGTGAGCGACTCGCTGCGAGCGGCCGTTCCTTCATCGGGTGGATAGGGTTCGGCCGACATGTCGCTTCGGTCGGCGGTGGCCCACCGCAATCTTCTTTATCTCCTCACGCTGAAGGAGCTGCGCACGCGTTATCGCGGGTCGATTCTTGGCTGGGCATGGAGTCTGCTGAACCCGATCAGCCAAATGATCATCTTCAGCATCATCTTCCTCAAGGTGTTTGGCGGTGTCCCACCACGCGGTAGTGCCAGCGGCGTCGAGAACTTCCCGCTCTATTTCCTGTCCGGTTTGCTTCCGTTCCAGTTCTTTGCGATCTCAGTTGGGGCGAGTATCGGCTCGGTGCAAGGCGGTGCCAGTCTGATCAAGAAGGTTGCGTTCCCGCATGAACATCTGGTGCTCTCGATCGTGTTCACCCAGTTCGTTACCGTGTGTATCGAATTGTTGGTTCTCTCAGTCACGTTTCTGATCTTCGGGAGCTTCATGTTCCAGTGGTTGATTCCAATGGCGGCGCTGCTGATCCTCATTGCGATCTTCACCACGGGTGTCTCCCTCGCGTTGTCAGCCGCGAACGTGTTCTTCCACGACATCAACTATCTCTGGGGCATCGTTGCTCAGCTGCTGTTCTACGCCAGTCCGATCATTTTTGTCATCGGTCAAGTTCCGAGCCCCTTCGTCAACAAATGGGCAGCGTGGACCCCGACGGGAGCGTTCGTCACTGCGTCGCATGAGATTTTGTACGACAACGTGTTTCCGAGCCTTGCACGCTGGGGATACATCGCTGTTTGTGGCATCGTTGCGTTTGCGTTTGGCGCGTGGATTTTCAACCGACTGTCGCCACGATTTGCTGAAGAGATCTGATGAGGCTGGCCCGAGATGAGTGATCACCGCAGCGCCGGTACGGCCCTCACGGTCGACAACGTGACCAAGACGTTCCGTATCCATCACGAACGGGCATCGTCGCTCAAGCAGTACATCGCTGCCGGGGGCCGCAACCGTTATGAGGAATTCGTCGCGCTGCGCAACGTCTCGTTCAGCGTTGATCAGGGCGAGGCGGTTGGCATCATCGGTCACAATGGATCTGGCAAGTCCACCTTGCTCAAATGCATGGCCAAGATCTATACGCCGAACGAGGGCCGTATTGACGTCCACAAGAAGATGGCGGCGTTGCTGGAGCTCGGCGCTGGGTTCCACCACGAGTTGAGCGGGCGCGACAACGTGTTTCTCAACGCTTCGATTCTGGGCATGGGTCGCAAGGAGATTGCCGCCCGCTTCGACGAGATCGTCGAATTCTCGGGTCTCGGCGATTTCATCGATTCGCCTGTGAAGACCTACTCGTCTGGAATGTACGTGCGGCTCGCGTTCGCCGTTGCGATCAACGTCGACCCTGAGCTGCTGCTCATCGATGAGATCCTTGCGGTCGGCGATGTCGCGTTTCAGAAGAAGTGCATGGAGAAGTTCGTCGACTTTCGCACCCAGGGCCGAACCCTGGTGCTGGTGACCCACGATCCATACACGGTTCGCGAGTTCTGCGACCGGGCAATCTGGCTTGACCACGGCGTCGTCCGTCGAGACGGCGACCCGGCAGACGTCGTCGACGAATACACCGAGACCATGCTGGGCGCCGAGACCACCGATGGCGCCGAAAGCAGCCGTCGCGGTGACGGACGGATCAAGGTGACCCGGACCGAGTTGTTGGTTGGCGGCGTGCCCGTTGACAGATTCCGTAATGGCGACGACGTGACCATTCGGCTGCACTGGGAGGCTGAGCAACCAGTCGCCAAGCCGGTCTTCTCCGTCACGATTGCGAGCCTCGCTGGTGCGACGCTGACTGCCCCGTCGACCCGAGACGTTGACATGGTTCCCGACTCGCTCGTTGGTTCCGGCCACGTTGATGTCCGCTTCGACGCGATTCCATTGGTTGCTTCTCAGTATGTGTTGCACACCGAGATCACGGGATGGGGGCGTCAGCACGTCTACGACCACGTGCAGAACGCCCAGACCTTCGACGTGATCGCTGGCGACACCAAGGAAATCTACGGCCTCGTCACGCTGCATCCGACTTGGTCGGGCTTCGACGAGTGAGTCTGACCGAATTGGCGGCTCTGCCGCTGATGCGGACGCCACTAGCCTGAGCGTGAGATGACCAGCACGTCTCACCCGTCCTCGGCTGGAGCAGCAGCGGCACCTCGCCCCCTGCCCGCGCCGGTCGAGCGTGTGGTCTCATCGGTCGGCCGTCCTGCTTCGTGGCTATGGGAGCGCGGGTTCCGGTTCCTCTCAGTACTTGACGCTGTCGCTCTGTACGCGCTCATGGTCGTCATCAGCTTCGTGCGGTTCGGGTTCTCGTTTGATTGGGACACCTACCCGCTGTCGCACTACTTCATCGGTTTTTCGATCGCGACCGGCATCCATCTGTTCGTCAACTACTTCACTGGGCTGTACGAACGCGAGCCTCGGCTCGGCATCCGTCCATGGTTTCCCCGGGCACTTCTTGCCACTGCCATCGGCGTGGCCGTTCAGGGCCTTGCATTTGTCGCACTCAACCGATACCTGATGCCGCGTCTCAACCTTGCGGCATTCTTGTGCCTCGCCTCATTCGTGCTCGTCGCGAATCGCGGCCTGAGCCGGCGCCTCGCACGACGTCGACAAGGTGCACCCCGGGTAGTGTTGGTCGGGGCGAGTCAGTCACTTGACCTCGCCGCACAGCATCTCGCGGAGAGCGATCGTGACGCACAAGTCGTCGGCCGAGTCGCATCACCCCACTTGCTGACGCAGTCCGTCGTCGACAATGACGCAACCGATGTCCTCCTGCTCGACGTGACCGCGTTCGGGTCGGTGTACCCCGAGCCGCTCAACTCACTCGATGCAGCTGGCGTGGGCTTTCTCCAGCGAGTGAGTGCGCGCGAAACGCTGCTCGGGTTGAAGACGGTACGAGAGGTCGGAGGCATGCCGTTCGTTCCGCTCCGGCTGCACACTGTGCCGACCCATAAGGTCCGCCTGAAACGGATCTTCGACTTGACCATCATCGTGCTGCTCGCACCGATCTGGCTGTCGGTCATGGCGCTCGTTGCGCTGTACGTCCGGGTCCGTGCCGGCGGCCCAGTGCTCTACCGCCAGACTCGTGTCGGGCGTGATGGCAGCACCTTCGAATGCGTGAAGTTCCGAACCATGCACCCTGACGCCGAGGAGGACGGCCGTGCCCGACTCGCCTCGCTCAACGACGATCGCATCGTGCCCGCCCTGGCCTGGATGCGTTCGATGCGCGCCGATGAGATACCCCAGCTCTTCAACGTCCTGCGCGGCGAGATGTCCCTCGTGGGACCGCGACCCGAGCGACCCGAGCTCGTGGCGGAAATCACTCAGCGCGTACCGGGATATATCCGCCGCAACGAACTTCCACCAGGGCTCACGGGGCTGGCGCAGGTCAACGGCCGTTACGACACCGATGCCGAGTACAAGCTCGGCTACGACCTGCAGTACCTGGTGAACTGGTCGCTCGTCCTCGATGCCCAGATTCTCGTCCGGACCGTCTGGGTCGTCTTGAGTCGGCGTGTCTGACTGGCGAAATGACCCTGCCTGGCCCGACGTCGATGTCGTGATGCCGATCCGTAACGAGGCAGACCACCTGGCTACGGCAATCGCTTCGGTCCGGGCACAGGACTACCCAGGGAGCATGCGAATCATTCTGGGCGTCGGGCCGTCGACCGACGGCACCGAGGCGCTGGCGGAATCGATGGCGGCGTCCTCCGTCGATCTCGAAGTGGTCCCGAATCCGTCGGGGAAGACCCCGAGCGCGCTCAACGCGGCGATCCGGTCAGGCTCGGCACCGGTGATCGTCCGCGTCGACGGCCATAGTGAATTGTCGGCTGGGTACCTCCGCCGAGCGGTCGAGATCCTCCGTGACACCGGTGCTGCCAACGTCGGCGGTATCCAACGTCCCGAGCCGACGACTCCATTCGAGCAGGCGGTGGCCGATGCCACCACGTCACTCCTCGGCACAGGCGGAGCGTCGTACCGGGTCGGGTCGGCAGCACGAGCGGTCGACACCGTCTATCTCGGCGTGTTCGACCGTACCGCGGTCGAGGCGGTCGGACTCTTCGACGAAGACCTGATTCGCAATCAGGATTACGAACTGAACATTCGCCTCCGTGACAACGGCGGCACGGTGTGGTTCGACCCGACCCTGTCGGTCGGATACACACCCCGTTCAACGTGGTCAGCGTTGGCTCGCCAGTACTACGAGTACGGATGGTGGAAAGCAGTCGTGCTGCGCAAACACCCGCGATCGCTGAAATTGCGGCAGCTGATTCCACCCGTCGGGATCATCGGTGTGCTCGCCGGGCTCTTGCTCGGGACCCGCTGGCGGCCGGCGTTCGTTATTCCGGTCGCGTACACGGCGGCGATTAGCGGATCGGTTCGGTCGAGTAGGGAACGGCTGCGAGCCCCAACGCTACTTATTGTCATCCATGTAGCGTGGTCGGTGGGCCTCCTGCGGAGTGCTAGTCGGCAGATCGTCCACGGCTCACAGGCGCACCAGTCTGACCGTGCCCCGAGATCTCGCGAGCTTGGCCGCAACGGAGCCAAACCGGACGACGCAACAAAATCGGCGACAGCTAAGACTTCTAAATGAACTGACTCCGCAGACGGTTCCTCCGGGTGTTCTTGCGCAATATCTCTACTGTTGCGGGCGACGGCCCAAAGGCCATGACTTTGGAGGGGCTCCATAGGCGCGTGATGCGAGTACAGGCCGGTGTTCGAACCGATGTCAAAAACGTCAGGCCCGATCCAGCGATTTCGCAAGAAGCCAGCACCGTTACCGCCGCCGTCGACCAACCCTCGAAGTTGACCCTGCGTGGCGAGCTATCGAAGCTTCGCAGTTGACATGGGCATTAGCCATGAGGGGCGCCGCGCCTCCAACCAATGGCCCCACCGCACCGATATTTTGAACTCTCTTTAGATTTATTGGTTGGCGCCAATCTGCGCGCCGGAGCCTCCTTGACGGCAGCAGTCATACACCAAAGGCTCAATCAGGAACGCTGACTCCAGCGTTTCAGCGCTCTGCAAGAAAAGATTTGTCATGGGACGGGAAGAAGGCACTCGTTGCGGAGTAAGGGACGTGAAGAAAGTTCGGCTCTAGCCGACGGTGACTAACCAAATGGCGAACGGTAGTTGAAGCGCTCAACATCGTGCCGATAAAGATCTCTCAAGATTCGGGCTGTCTCGTTATCAAGGTTGTTTAGGAAAGCACCGCCGTCGAGTGAGATATTGATGTGCGGTATTTTGGGTTCACAATCAGCGAGCCCTACGCGGCCCAGGATGTGTTCCACCTCGGCGGCGTACCGCTCGAACCTTCCGATGTGATCGAGCCGCCTACCATCTAACAGGGACGTTTGCGGCATAAAGTGGACGTCTCCCTGGAATAGCCTCGAGGCCCCGAGGTGCTGGACGAACAAGGGGTAACTCTCTGTGACGGATCGAGCCAGACCCAAATCACCCCGAGCAAGGCTCATCACCCGCCTTGCCCCAACGTTGTCGGCGTTGGGGTCACAACCCTTGATTTTGTTGTTCCAAGCCGACCAGGATCGGCTCCACGGGTTGCGGACTATGGTGAAGGCAAAGTGCTCGATATTAAAGACCTTCCTTTCCTGTGGATGACGCGCGCTGAATCGTGTCAAGTAGACATAGTCGTCGATCTCCTCCTCGAAAATTTGGTTTATTGAACGAGTGCCGGTTTTGGCGACTCGGTACCAGACGAAAGAGTGATTACAAGAAAAGGACAATGGGCACGATCGATTTCTCACGACTCGATCCGGACTTTGAAATCGGGTGGTGAGCTAATCAGTCCTAGTTGCTCGAGTGTTCGCCATGACTCGAAATGTCTGGTGGCCTCGTTCATTTCTCCCGTAAGAGTGCCTCCTGACTCGGCGATGGCATCTAGGTAGATCATGTGCCGCCGGCGACTACTTGGGGTACGGCTGTACTCAAGTACATCCGTCTGGAAGTTTGCCGAGTAGTCCCCTGTCAATTTGTAATGCAGCAGCGCACAACTGACATCGGTGACGATCGCTGGAGTGACGATGTGGCTGCTGGCTAACAATCGGATGTTTCTGCCCGCCTTGAACAAAGGGGTCTTCGTCATCCGCGGGGAGGCTGCTTGATGTCGTCGTATCCCGCCGTACGTGTCAACGTACGGGCAATTCATGATGGGGGAGGTCCGGTAGGCCGGGTCGAAATTCGGATACTTGCCCACGAAGTCTGATTCAAATCCGTCCGCATCTAGGACGGCGGAAGTCTCTGCGAACATATCAATCATGAATCCCGCCATAACTTCATGTCCGCGTTCATCCATGTATTCGGTGAGACCACGAAGCCCTAGTTCCTCAATGCCCGGGAATACGAGGGCCTCATCGACGTCGAGGTACATGTTCCAACCTGTCCTCCCGAAGTCAGTCACCAAATTATTGATCCAAACCACGCCTGACCGAGCCCTTGAATAGGACTCGCTAGTGTGAAATACAAAGACATCGGGCTGCTCGAGAAGTAGCTCAACGGTGCCGTCGGTGGAGTTGTTATCGACGATAAAAAAATGATCGACTCCGATTCTGCGGTGGTAGTCGAGGAACCATGGAATCCGCCAGCGTTCGTTGCGGACAACGGAAAAAAGCCGAATGCCGTCAAAGTTTCTGGGGATCTCGACGGGCGAGCAATATGACAATTCTCCCGAAGTAAGAGGACGCAGCTCTCGAACGTGGTGGAAGTCTTCTTGCTTTTCCCAGGTATGGCGAACGTCGTCAATCGATTCTCCTTGGCGGAGAGCAAGCCAAGCTCGAGCCTGGAATACCCAGCGGTGCCGCCAGTCTTCGGGAACTTCTCGCAAAAGTGACTCGACCTCGGACACCGAGTCATTCCGAACGGCCACTCTGATCAGAGTGGAAAGTGTTTGCGAGCGTTGCCTCGGACTCACTCGAGCGAGAGCAGCAACTTCAGTTCGAAGTTCTTTTTCAAAGTCGATCACTGAGTCCACCTCTTGGTACAACAACCGGAGGAGCACACCGCATGTCGCGATGCGCGCTTTCAGGTCATCCGGTTGCTCAGAAGTGCGGTGTCGTAAAGTCCTGAGCAGTCCGTGCCAGTCGAAACGTGCCTCGCACAGCTTGCGATGGAGTCGATCAGGGTTATCTGCGGCGTTTATAGCGGCTTCTGCCTCACTAAACTGGCCCCGTTCGAGCAGAGACTCAATGTGGCGACGCCGAACTCTTGGGTCGTTTGGATAATCGTTGCGGAGGTTGTCGATAATTCGCCTCGCTTCTTCAAAATTCTCGGAACGCTCCAGAACATAAGCACGGGCCATCCGCACCCCCGGACGGTCTGCTTTGGGCTGACTGAGCCCGTCAAGCGCTCCGAAGGCCAGATCCCATTTCTCCCACTGGGCTGCGAGCCGACTCGTCTCGATCGCAATCTTAATTTCGTCCGGAAATCTTGCCAGGGACTGCTGCGCCATTCCAAGAGCGCCTGCTGAATCTCCAACCGAATCAAGTGCCTTAATCCTGCCAAGGAGTGCCGCCGGTTCAGCTCGGTATTGTTCTGCATCTTCCCGCTTGGCCTGATCGGGTTCTGCGAGCGGTCGCCTTCGACGCTCCACGAGGAACGTGCTCAACGGCTGGGCAAGCTGTCTGAGAACCGAAAATAAGAACGCCAATGATGACTCGCGGCCCACAGCGGAGTGCGGTTTCACGCCCCTAAATCGCCTAGAAAGTGACCGCAACATCGGATTGGCTCGGATCGTAGCTATGGGGTTGTGAGAGCACAGCTTCTACTCGATTCTCATCGTACTCTGCACCAAGAAACACAAACAGTTCGCGAAGACGGTGCGACTTTCCAACAACATCTTCATAATGGATTTCGAAACAATTTGAACGTCCAGCGGCGAATGCGCTGAACTGATTATGGACTTCCGAGAGGTGCGCGTGAACCTCACCAGCATCACGATCTCGCCACCAGCCGCTTCCGCTGGTTGCTGCCAAATCCCGCGTGTTGAAGATTACGGCAGCCTCGGGGAAAAGTTCCTGGAGAAAATTAAGATAATCTTCAAAAATATCGCCTAACTCATCATATCTGATTTCTTTAAAACCTAGGCACAAGAGCGAGGCTTCCGAGACCAAATCGCCCAAAAGGATCGCCCTAGCAGCTGGCCTAAGCGCATCCATTAGAGTCGAGTCAGATATTTCGCTGATTCCAAACCACGGCCTATTTGCTGTGAACGCGTTGGCATGGTTTGATCTCATCGACCGCATGTGCTGAACAATCTCGAAGAAGGTTAAGAAGACGTTTCCGTTCTCTCCGCGAACCAACGTTCCGGGAATGCTGTTCAACAAACCCTGTAAAAGCGTGGATCCGCTCCGGCCGTAGGTGACTACAAGAATATGTTTATAGGCAAGCGTCGGGCAATCCGAAACCCTCGAGTTGGTTGTCATCTCTAGATAACGCCGCGCGTCGTCGGAAGATGAAAACTCATCGTATATTTCGCGAGTAAGCTCATCATATAAACCAAGAGCAAAGAGGTTCTTTTGAACTCGACGACGCCAAGCTTTGCCCTCCATATCCCCAAATTCGGCCCTAATCGCCCTCCAGTAGTCCAAAGCCGGCCGGTGCTGACCGGCTTTTTCAGCGCATTCAGCGAGGCCAACCAGTCCCTCGTGGCGATTAGGAAACAGATCTCTGAAAAGCTCAAACCACTCAGCGGCACGTTTTGTGTCGCCCAACTTCAGACGGGTGCGGCCAGCGAGAATCAGCGCTTTAGGAGGCGGTTGTGCCATCTGTGACAATCTCGCTTCAAGAGCCGCGCAACCCTCAACCGTTTTGCCTTCTTTTAACATCTTTCTTGCCGATTTGATTGAGGGCATCCTCTTCTCCTAATTGGCTGCGTTCGTTTCACCGATCCAGCTTTCCTGAAACTTTAGTCAGGGGCACTGTGCTTTCGGGTTGCCCTGGGTTCGCATGCGGATACGGAACGTCTGGCATCGGAACGCCGAGAAACGAGCACAACTCGGCCCAACTTGCGCCCGCTAAGACGTTAAAACGCAGCAGGCGGCTGGCTCGCTCGCCCGAAAAAAAGCCGTCGACTCGTTGGTGGTGTGATTCGAAAGCCTCTCCCCAGGTCTCGAACTTCGAGTACAACGACGCGTTTATCTCTCCCATTAACCCGCCAAATGTTCGCGCTACCGCAAGTCTGCGAAGGCTATCTGGCTTGAGGATTCCCAATTGTTGCCTATAGTGTCGGCGCACCGAGATTTCCCATGTCTCGATGGACCGGGTGGTGAGAATAAATCGAGACGTAGGGAATTGATGAGCAAGAGTCTCGAAATCGGCAGCAATCCCAATGTCCGAGAACGCATCGAAGAGAAACAGATCCGCAGAACGAATCAGATCGCCCGTGAGATGGTTGCGCCAATGCAAATGACTAAAGCCGAGGAGACCGAGTGCCTCATCCATTGAGGATGTGCCGGTTCGGCTCAGTCCGATAACGAAAATCTTTGAGATCCGATGCTGGGGATAACTTGGGTCGCTCCATCGCTGCGCAACCTTCTCGAGTTCGTTGGCAAAAGATTTGTGACGGCGCCCAGATATTGGAGTTGCCGAAAATTCGTTCACAGCGTTGAGGAACCTTTGACGATCGCGGAGAGCTAACAGCACCCTGGCGCGGTTGACTGCGCGAATAGGTTCGGACAGGGTGGCATCAGACGCTGACTCGATGATTTCCAAGAGATGCTCAAACCGCCCACTGCGAAGTCGGATGTTGGGAGATTGCTGCACGTTCAACAGCAAAGCACCGATCAATCCATGGTCGAGTTGATGGCTCCCGACCGCGGCGTTAAGGCAAAAGTCGAGGGCTCTCTCACTCTCGTCTCCATCGACTAGACGTGCCTGGTTCCGAGCAAGTAGCACACGAGGCATCAGAAGGTCTGGAGAAATTTCAATCTCCCGTCGGAGGCACTCCATCACTGTCGCGAAATCACCGATTCGGCGCGCCGATATTCTACGTTTCCTCAGATTGGCAACAACTAAGCCATTGTCGCCGCTCGGGATCTGATCAACTTCTGGTGACCGCGACACCGGCACAAGAATACACGGACCACGCCATAACCGACGACGCGCTTGCCCGAAGAGTGCCGGCACCAGAGTCGAACTCCCGAATGGACTCGCTCTAAGTAGAGCAGTTGGGGTTCGGATAGCATTCGCCAACGTGGCAGCCATAGCTTTTTGAGCGCAATTTTTGCTTGAGTGCGCAATAGATCAGCACTCATAAAACGGCAGAGCGGTTCCGCATTCCTCCCAATTTAGCCTGCCGGATCAATCGTGGGTTCGCCGCGCTTAGGAAATACAACCACCTAACATTTCCTCTCTTTAGCCCCGCACGCCGCAGAGGCGGGGCGTATCTCTCACCGATTTTCGCCGGCGGAAACCTCAATAGAACGGCCCTGGCGAACCTTGATGGGATCCTCTCAATCCACATGCAACGCAACACGCTCAACCGGAAGCGGTGTCTTGCAAGTCACCGGTTGATCTCAGATTCCGGCCAGCCAGACCCAACGGATTCGGTCCCGATCAGGAAATCTTCGTCAGCGAGGCGCCACGTGTTTCCGCCGTCTCGTATCTGAGTGAAATTAAACCGATCTGCCGAAAACGTCGAGATCCCCCGACGGTGGCACCGCGCAATAAAGGCTCGATCCTCGCCGAGTGAGACGTCTGGGAACTCTTGATCACCTACGACGTCGCGATCTATTACGAGAGTCCCACCGGCCAGAGTTGAGCTGTAGCAGAATTCGTGGCTTGGAAACCGGATCACCGTCTCATTGCGGGAACGTAGATGCGCGTAATAGCTGTGTTTGCCGACTACCCCAGCTCCCGCGTATGAGTGGGCGCGCAAAGCATCCGCGAGGAACGCAGACCCGTAGAGGTCATCGTCGTCGAACTTGGCGATGAAACGAGCCCCAGTCATCGACATGCCTTGGTTCAAGCCTTGGCCCAGCGACGTACCCGTCGGTGCATGATCCACACGTGCGTGCGGAAGAGAGGCGAAGGCCTGTTCAACTTCATCATTCACAAAACCAGGGGCGTTCGCCACGAACACGACTTCGATTGCGTTTTCAATCCCGATTTGCCGCTCAACGTTCTTGACGAAATGGTGAAGAAGATGAGGGCGTCTCGATACGCACACGATGGCGACGCTCCCAGATGGAACAGGATTTGCAGAGCGGTAGCGCTCGTGACGTTCGCTCGTGACGTCAGCCCACATTGACGGCGCGTTGCGGCTCTGCTTACCGAAAATCGTCATCGCAGGAACTGCGGAACCTGATCGGCGAATTCGTCGTCGCCCATCGGCGTACCCGCGCCATAGCCGACGTCGGACACCCTCGACGACGCTCACCGCTCTACCCATGCTGTGGCGCCGTCCTTTCCCATGGCGACGGAACCGGGAAGTACGCCTCAAAGAACTCCGAGAGTTTGAGTTCTCGCGCTGAGGCGTCCGTAGCTACATGGGATGTTTCGTTGATACAAAAGGTGTCATAGAAGCGTCCGAGGAGCATCTGCGCGAGATGCCAGCGGAGCCGGGCGGACTCGACGTGTACATAGGCGGCTTCAATCTCGCTGAACACTCCCTTACCAATTGCCATGCCGTAGTGCTGGGCGAATGAAGCTGCAACGCTCAAGTCGGTCGGTGACCGAAATCGGCTGCTGGTGGTCTGCTGAATAACGTCGGGGAATTCCTCATCGATTTCCTCCATGACGCTCCGGCGGAGCGGGTAGGGCGAGTGCAGTGGCTTGTTAGAGACGACACGACCGAATCGCGACGAAAGCAACTCGCGGCCACGCCTGGCTCCGGTGTCGACGGCAAGTGTTTCTGCATCCTCTACTCCGTGAATCCTCGCCCTACTTGAGAAGACCCGCGCCAACCCGTTCGGGGTGAAGAAGTGGTCTGGCTGAACCGGCCGACCGATGAACATGTCGTCGTTGAAATAGATGAAGTGCTCGGACAAGCCATCGATCCGATGTAGTGCGGCTTCGATGGCGTGGGAGTTGAAGGTTGGTAACGCCGATGACGGGAGAATTTCAGTATGGTCAATAATCTTGACCCTCTCGTCCGTGACAAGCCATCTAGGCATCTGTCCGGCGGTCACGATGTATATGTTTCGTGCCCACCCGCAATTCGCCCAAACCGACCGGAGTGAGTATTTCAACTCATCACGACTGTGATACCGAGCGGGATCGAGAGCGGTTTCAGACAGGCTGCGCCGCTCATCGCGGGCGCACAATTCAAACGTTCGCCGCCAGTTCGCGTCGGCGCCGTCGACCCACGTATAGACGATGTCAACGGGGTCGGAAAACCGTTCGAAGCTCTCCCCGACAGGGAAAGCAGTCCGGCCGGGATACTCCCGTCCATCAACGCGCTCAACCGTTCGTGCGGATCTCTCATCGAATCGTTCGGGACCGCGCGTTCCAACAAGTTCCAGTTCGCCGGACGTACCCGGGTCCCAGAATGACAACTCGACCGCTTGTTCAGGTCCAGCCGCAAGGTCACCAGCGGCATCGACGCGGTAAACCCGCCAGGACCTCGAACGCCTTGCGGAACGGCTGACGTCGGCACATTCCAAAGCAACCGTCGAAGTGCGAAGTCCATCAACCCAGTCGAGGTACCACCCAGTTCCGAATTGCGCAGAGGCGAGGGAACGAATCGCTGTGTCCCGCTGATCTAACGGCACTCCGAAATGAAGCGAGTTCCCCATATGTCCCACAATGAAGGGGTCGAGCGAGTCCCGCTGCAACACCTCGATCACACTTGCCGCGAACTCGTGAGTCAAATCCGCATATGGCCGTCGCAACCGCCCAGCTGACCGCAATCGACGGTTACCGTGTCGCACGATCGGGTTGGATTCCAGAGGTGGCCACTCGGGACGATTTGAGCCGAGCGTTGGCCGAATTCGCGCCACACACTGGTCGACGGAGGTCTGAAACTTCAACGCAAGGGTCGATCTGAAGAGATCGAGGACGGAGGGTGGGAGCCGCCGGTCGATGCGGTAGCGCTGCAGTAAGCCTCGCACTCGTGAGCTCTTGCCGCGCATTACGGCGATGTTAGCGCTCATTCTGCAAGAGGCGCCGAGGTCAGATCAGTGGTGGCCTGCCGAGTCGGGTCAGTTTCCAAACCGTCGTCCAGCGAATCGGGCGACGCTTAATCTGTTTACGCCACCCGTCAAACCAGCCGTCTAGGTAGGCGCGTCGGCAAGCTCCACGTGGCGCCCGAATCATTCCGCCGACGAGCCACGTTGATACGTGAACGAACGCGATCGGCCACGGGAGTGTCCGTCGAGCAATCCAAACACGATTTCGTCCCGTCAGGCGCCACCCATCGGAGTGGCGGGAGATATTGGTCTTCGGGTGAGTGACTCGTACATCATCGAGATATTGGATCTTCCAGCCGGCGTCAATCAGCCGCCATGACAGTTCCAATTCCTCGTGCCCGTAGAACAACTCCGTGAAATATCCGCCCACCGAGTCGTAGGCCTCGCGTCGCAGTGCACAGGCGCCACCGAGGAACAACGTCACCTCCCGCGACTGCTTCAGAGGTCGGTCGCCAACTCGCGGGTGGTGTCGACGGGCGGTGTTGCCGTCCTCGTCAGCCAGTCGTAGTGCGACTGCGCCGAGATCTGGATCTGTTGTGAAAGCCTCGACAATGCGTTTATTGGCGCCGAAGCCCACGATCGCGTCGTCGTCCAGAAAGCCGACAACATCGCTGTCGCTTAATTGAATTGCCGCGTGACGGCCGCCAGGGACCCCCAGATTTTCATCGGTCGTCGTGACACGAACGTCAGGCATGTCTGTGACATCGGGGCTGGCGCATCCGTTTGCAAGCACGATTGCTGCGCTCAGAGTGCCCTGGGTGTGGCCAGCGGACTGGGCGACGACGGAATCCAATGCTGCCCGCACTTCGGCGGGCCGATCCCCACGCGTGAGCACAACCCACTGCATTGTCAGGCCCTCCGCAGACATCAAGCCGATTCTAGGGCAGAGCGACGCGTCGCACGCCACAACACCGAGGACCGCTGGGGCGCACGGCAATCAGGGCCCCGTACGCCACCGGTATACTCCGCGACATGTTTGTCGGGCCTGGGCTTCATGGCCCGATGCCGCAAATTCGACCGGAGCGAATGTGATGCGCCTTAGGAAC